>NZ_JBEOVH010000009.1:0-240912 GCF_040295385.1 Streptomyces sp. NPDC002825 | reverse complement strand
GGGGCCCGTACACCGCGTCGATGTCGTCGCGGCGCAGCAGTTCGGCATAGCCCTGGACGGGATCGGCACCGTAGGGCGCGGCGTCTCTCGTACGCGCGCGTGGTCAGCTCTCGAAGGTCGCCGCCAGCGCCTCGGCGAGGCCCGGCACCAGGTCGGGGCCGGTCAGCACCTCGGTCGGGGAGTCCTTCTCGCGCAGCCGGATCGCCGCCTCGCGGGCGCCGTCCCGCAGCACGGCCACGGTCATCCGGACCTCCTGGCGGTCCGGGTGCCCGGCGACCCACTTGGCGAGCTGCTTCTCGCTCAGGCCCTGCGGGACCTGCGCCTCGGCCGACGGGGGCAGCATCAGCCGCTCCACGGTCAGGGCGCAGCCGGCCACGGCGTCGGGCCAGGCGATCGTGCCGAGGAACTCGTCGAGGGCCTTGCCGCGCGGCAGCTTGTCCTGCTCGATGGGGGTGTAGGCGGTGGCGTCGTCGCCCAGGCCGAGCTGGGAGGCGAGCTTGGGCTCCTGGGCGCGCAGCCGGGCGGTGTCGACCAGGGCGAACAGGCGGGCGGGCTGGTCCCAGCCGAGGCCCGAGGCGTACTCGTCGATCTCGAGCACCGCGCGGGTGAGGGGGCTCGCGGCCATCGCCGGGCCGGAGGGGGAATGGTTGGACATGACCAATATCCTGCCTCCTCTTCCCCGGAAGACGGGAACTAGGTAAAGCCTCAGTAAGTTGCACCAGTGGGCTCTACGATCGCGGGGCCTGCTTTCAGACGCATCAACATCGAGGGGCGCACGTTGGCTTTCCAGATGCCGGACCGTGGCCAAGGCCCGTCCGGGCCGAGGGTGAGAGTCGGCCGGCCGTCCCGGCGGGCCCGCACCCTGCTCATGACACTCGGGGTGCTGGCCGTCCTCGCCATGGCGTTCGTGATGTTCGCCGGGTTCTGGACGGACTGGCTCTGGTACCGCTCGGTCGAGTACTCGTCCGTGTTCACGACCACCCTGTGGACCAAGATCGGTCTCTTCGCGGTCTTCGGTCTGCTGATGGGGCTCGCCGTCGGCTTCAACATCTGGCTGGCGTACCGGCTGCGGCCGCCGCTCAGCGCGATGTCGCTGGAGCAGCAGAGCCTCGACCGGTACCGGATGGGTCTGGCCCCGTTCAAGAAGTGGGTGCTGCTCGCGGTCACCGCCCTGGTGGCGCTCATCGCCGGCGCCTCCGCGTCCGGCCAGTGGCGCACCTGGCTCATGTGGGTCAACGGGGTGAAGTTCGGCCAGAAGGACCCGCAGTTCGATCTCGACGTGTCGTTCTACGCCTTCGACCTGCCCTGGTACCGCTTCCTCCTCGCGTTCGGCTTCGCCGCCGCCGTCCTGTCGCTGATCGCCGCCGCGCTGACGCACTACCTGTACGGCGGGCTCAGGATCACCAGCCCGGGCGCGCGTGCCACCGCCGCCGCCACCGGCCACCTCTCGGTGCTGCTCGGTCTCTTCGTCGCGCTCAAGGCCGTCGCGTACTGGCTCGACCGGTACGGCCTGGCGGTGAAGTCCAGTGACTTCAAGGCCACCGGCAACTGGACGGGCCTGCGGTACGTCGACGCCAACGCGTACCTGCCGGCGAAGACCATCCTGTTCTGCATCGCCGTCATCTGCGCGCTGCTGTTCTTCGCGACGCTCTGGCGCCGCACCTGGCAGCTGCCGGTGATCGGCTTCGGCCTGATGGTGCTCTCCGCGATCCTGATCGGCGGCCTGTACCCGGCGATCGTGCAGAAGTTCCAGGTCCAGCCGAACGAGCAGGCCAAGGAAGCGCCGTACATCCAGAAGAACATCGACGCGACCCGCAAGGCGTACGCGATCGACGGGACGAAGCCCGAGAACTACTCGGGCAAGTCGACGGTCAAGGCCAAGGACAAGCTGCGGGCGGACGCCGACACGGCGGCCAGCTACCGGCTCCTCGACCCGAACATCGTGTCGCCGACGTTCCAGCAGCTGGAGCAGAAGCGGAAGTACTACCAGTTCCCGACGACCCTGGACGTGGACCGCTACCAGGGCAAGGACACCGTCGTCGGTCTGCGTGAGCTGAACATCCGGGGCATCCCGAAGCGGAACTGGATCAACGACCACTTCACCTACACCCACGGCTACGGCGCGATCCTCGCCTCGGGCACGCAGACCGACGCCAACGGCTCCCCGGTCTTCACCGAGTCCGGACTGCCGACGACCGGCTCGCTCGGGACGTACCAGCAGCGGATCTACTACGGCGAGAAGACCGACCAGTACTCGATCGTGGGCGGCCCGCAGAAGGAGCTGGACTACGAGGAGAACGGCGAGAAGACCACCAGCTACAAGGAGAAGAGCGGCGTCAGCCTCTCCAGCACCTTCAACCGCGCCGCGTACGCGGTGGCCTTCAGCGAGCCGCAGATCCTCTACTCGGGAGCCATCGGCGACGGCTCGCGGATCCTCTACAACCGCACGCCCAAGGAGCGCGTCGAGGCGGTCGCGCCCTGGCTGACCATCGACGGCGACGCCTACCCGGCGGTCGTCGACGGCCGGATCCAGTGGATCGTCGACGCCTACACGACGACCAACGGCTACCCGTACGCCTCGCGCACCACCCTCGGCGACACCACCGCCGACTCGCTGACCGTCGGCAACCAGCAGCGCACGGTCGTCGCCCAGCAGAACCAGGTCAACTACATCCGCAACTCGGTCAAGGCCACCGTCGACGCCTACGACGGCACGGTGAAGCTGTACGAGTGGGACACCCAGGACCCGGTCCTCAAGACGTGGATGAAGGCCTTCCCCGACACGGTCCGGCCGAAGTCCGAGATCAAGGGCGACCTGCTCGCGCACCTGCGCTACCCGCAGGACATGTTCAAGGTCCAGCGCGAGCTGCTGACCCGCTATCACGTCACCGACCCCGCGCAGTTCTACAGCGGCTCGGACGCCTGGCAGGTGCCGGACGACCCGACCAACAAGGACGGCAACGCGGTCCCGCCGTACTACCTGAGCATGAAGATGCCCGGGGACACGGCGCAGCGCTTCTCGCTGACGACGACGTTCACGCCGAACGGGCGGCCCAACCTGGGCGGTTTCATGGCGGTCGACGCCGACGCCACCAGCAAGGAGTACGGCCGGCTGAGACTGCTCCGGGTCACCGAGGACGTCCCGGGCCCGGCCCAGGTGCAGAGCAAGCTCAACGGTCTGCCCTCCGTGGCCACCTTCGTCCGGGACATGAAGGGCGCCGACTCCGACATCCAGTACGGCAACCTGCTGACCGTGCCGCTCGACGGCGGGTTCCTGTACGTCGAGCCGGTGTACGCCCAGGGACGCAACGCTCTGTACCCGCTCCTGAAGAAGGTCGCGGTGTCGTACGTGGACGCGGACCAGCCCGACGGTGACACGACCAAGGACACCACGGTGTTCGAGGACAACCTCACCAAGGCGCTCAACGCGGTCTTCGGGGTGGAGGCGCCCACCGAGCCGACGACCCCGCCGGGCACCACGCAGCCGCCCGGCACGACCCCGCCGCCCGCCTCGAACGACGCCGCCCTCCAGCAGGCGATCGCCGACGCCCAGAAGGCGTACGACGCGGGCGAGGCCGCGCTGCAGAAGGGCGACTGGACCGCCTACGGCAAGGCGCAGGACGACCTCCAGAAGGCCCTCCAGCGGGCCGCGGACGCCGGGGCGAAGCTCAAGAGTCCCGGTTCAGGCGGCTGACCTGAGCTTTTCCGGTTTTGCCGGCCCCGCGTCGTGATACTGTGGTTTCACCGACGCGGGGTGGAGCAGCTCGGTAGCTCGCTGGGCTCATAACCCAGAGGTCGCAGGTTCAAATCCTGTCCCCGCTACTGCAGGACAAGGGCCCGGATCCATAAGGATCCGGGCCCTTGTCGTGTGTCGGCGTGCCCGGGGGTGCCGAAGAGCGGTAGGGAAGGGGCGAGTTGGCGTGAGTCGTGTTTGACTTGTCTCTCTGTGGGCATGTCGACAAAACGCTGAGAGACCTCACTGGCTGCGGTTTACCAGGTGTGCTCGGGTTGCGGGTGGTGCGACGATGGTATTTATGGGGGACAGGGCAACTCTGTTGGAGACAGGGCGGTTTGTGCAGCGGCACGCCAGAAACGCCGCAGACGAGATCATCGAGGCAGTAGGGGCCGTCGATGCGGCCGTCGACACCACCGCCGAGACCGACGCCGAGAACGAGACCGAGACCGAGACCGAGGCCCGGCACCGGCGGGCCGCCGAGCGGGGCGACGTCGCCTCGATGAGCGCCCTGGGCGCACTGCTGCTGCGCCGCGGCGACCTCGACGGCGCCGAGCCGTACCTGCGCGGAGCCACCGCCGAGGGGGACCGGGCCGCCGCCAACAACCTGGGCGTCCTGCTGCACCAGCGCGGGTACGCCGACGAGGCCGCCGGCTGGTGGCGGGTCGCCGCCGTCGCCGGCTCCGCGCCCGCCGCCCACGCGCTCGGTCGCCACCACCGCGAGCGCGGCGACGAGCCTGCCGCCGAGTACTGGCTGCGCCAGGCCGCCGAGCAGGGCCACGCCCTCGGCGCGTACGCCCTCGCCGACCTCCTGGAGCACCGCAGCGACGTCGGCGCCGAGCGCTGGCTGCGCGCCGCCGCCGAACAGGGCCACCGCGAGGCCGCCTACCGCCTCGCCCTCGCCCTGGAGCGCCGCGCCACCGAGACCACCCGCGGACCGCACGAGACCGGCACCCGGCTCCGGGTCCCGGGCACCCGGGCGATCGTGCCGTCCGGCGCGCCCGCCACCGGCACCGCCGTGCCCGGGCAGCCCACCGGCGAGGGAGCGGGAGAGGCCGCCGAGGCCGAGCAGTGGTTCCGGCAGGCCGCCGCGCGCGGCCACCGGCGGGCCGCGCTCCACCTGGGTGCCATCCTGGAGCACCGGGGCGAGCTCAAGGAGGCCGGCCGCTGGTACCTCAGCTCCGCCAAGGAGGGCGAGGCGAAGGCCGCCTGCGCGCTCGGCTTCCTGCTGCGCGACGCGGGCGACGAGGAGAGCGCCGCCGTGTGGTGGCTGCGGGCCGCCCAGGACGGCGACGGCAACGCCGCCAACGCGCTGGGCGCCCTGCACGCCGCCCGCGGCGAGCAGCAGACCGCCGAGCGCTGGTACCGGGCCGCCATGGACGCCGGCGACGTCAACGGCGCCTACAACCTCGGGCTGCTCTGCGCCGCCCAGGACCGCATCCCGCAGGCCGAGCAGTGGTACCGGCGCGCCGCCTACGCGGGCCACCGCGAGGCCGCCAACGCGCTCGCCGTGCTGCTCCTCCAGGCCGGCGACGCCAACGGCGCGGAGCCGTGGTTCTCCAAGGCCGCCGAGGCCGGCAGCGTGGACGCCGCCTTCAACCTGGGCATCCTGCACGCCGGCCGCGACGACGACCGCACGGCCCTCGTCTGGTACGAGCGGGCCGCGGCCGCCGGGCACACCGAGGCCGCCCTCCAGGTCGGCATCGCCGCCCTGCGCGACGGCGACGAGCAGACCGCCGAGCGGCACCTGCGGTGCGCGGCCGGCGGCGGCAGCGCGGAGGCCGCCTTCCGGCTGGCCTCGGTGCTCGACGCGCGCCGCCCCGAGCCCGGCCCCGCCGTGCTCGGCGCGCCCCGCGAGGAGAAGTCCGAGTGCGAGGAGTGGTACGAGCGGGCCGCCCAGCAGGGCCACCGCCGTGCCCAGGTACGGGTCGGGATGCTCGCCGCCGGGCGCGGCGACCTGGCCGAGGCCGACCGCTGGTACCGCGAGGCCGCCGAGGCGGGCAGCCGCAACGGCGCCTTCAACCTCGGCCTGCTCCTCGCCCGCGAGGGCAGCGAGCGGGAGGCCGCGCTCTGGTGGACCAGGGCGGCCCGGGCCGGCCACGGCCGCGCCGCCCTCCGGCTCGCGCTGCTCGCGGCGCGCCGGGGCGAGCTCACCGAGGGGCGTCACTGGTGCGACCGCGCGGTGGAGCTGGGCCCGGCGGAGGTCGCCGAGCGGGCGGCCCGGCTGAGCGAGGCGCTGCACCAGGAGCTCACGGCATAACTGATTTGCCCTGCTCGGAAGGGTCCCGTAAGGTTGGGTTCACCGACGCGGGGTGGAGCAGCTCGGTAGCTCGCTGGGCTCATAACCCAGAGGTCGCAGGTTCAAATCCTGTCCCCGCTACTCAGTAGCAACGAAGACCCGGATCCTTCTGGATCCGGGTCTTCGTCGTTTTCGCCTTCGGGGCAGGGACGGGAAAGCCCCGGGGTAGGGAAAAGCCCCCGCCGGGGCGGGGGCTCTTCCGCGGATCGTCAGGCCGTCGTGGCGCAGCTCGGGCAGATGCCCCGGTACGTCACCTCGACGTTCGAGATCGTGAAGCCGAAGCGCTCGCTGTCCGGGAGGTCCGCCATCGGGTCGCCGGCCGGGTGCACGTCGCGGATCGCGCCGCAGCGGCCGCAGACCAGGTGCTGGTGGGGCCGGTGGGCGTTGGGGTCGTACCGCTTGGCGCGTCCGTCGGTCGCGACCTCGATGACCTCGCCGAGCGTGACCATCTCGCCCAGCGTGTTGTACACGGTCGCGCGCGAGATCTCCGGCAGTCTCGACACGGCGCGCGCGTGCACCTCGTCGGCGGTCAGGTGTACGTGGTCCCCGTCGAGGACCTCGGCCACGACGCGCCGCTGCGCGGTCATTCGCCAGCCGCGTCCGCGCAGTCGTTCCAACAGGTCACTCATGGGGGCCAGCCTAACAGCAGGGGTGGCGGATTCCGAACAGGTGTGACTTTGGATGTCCACTTGACTTGGACAATGTCTATTGTAGGGTCGTATCGAAGACGAGACAGGGTTCGCAGGACAGCAGGAGGCGCACGTGACGCAGGGACCGCTCACCACGGAGGCCGGGGCTCCGGTCGCCGACAACCAGAACAGCGAGACCGCGGGCGTCGGCGGTCCGGTCCTGGTCCAGGACCAGCTCCTGCTGGAGAAGCTCGCCCACTTCAACCGTGAGCGCATCCCGGAGCGCGTGGTCCACGCGCGCGGTGCGGGCGCCTACGGCACCTTCACGGTGACCCGTGACGTCACGCAGTGGACGCGCGCCAAGTTCCTCTCCGAGGTCGGCAAGGAGACCGAGACCTTCCTGCGCTTCTCCACCGTCGCCGGCAACCTCGGCGCGGCGGACGCGGTGCGCGACCCCCGCGGCTGGGCGCTGAAGTTCTACACCGAGGAGGGCAACTACGACCTCGTCGGCAACAACACCCCGGTGTTCTTCATCAAGGACGCCATCAAGTTCCCCGACTTCATCCACACCCAGAAGCGCGACCCGTACACGGGCTCGCAGGAGGCGGACAACGTCTGGGACTTCTGGGGCCTCTCCCCGGAGTCGACCCACCAGGTCACCTGGCTCTTCGGCGACCGCGGCATCCCCGCCTCGTACCGCCACATGAACGGCTACGGCTCGCACACGTTCCAGTGGAACAACGAGGCCGGCGAGGTCTTCTGGGTCAAGTACCACTTCAAGACCGACCAGGGCATCAAGAACCTCACGCAGGACGAGGCCAACCGCCTCGCCGGCGAGGACCCGGACTCGCACCAGCGCGACCTGCGCGAGGCCATCGAGCGCGGCGACTTCCCGAGCTGGACCGTGCAGGTCCAGATCATGCCCGCGGCGGACGCGGCGAACTACCGCTTCAACCCCTTCGACCTCACCAAGGTGTGGCCGCACGAGGACTACCCGCCGATCGAGATCGGCAAGCTGGAGCTCAACCGCAACCCGGAGAACATCTTCGCCGAGGTCGAGCAGTCGATCTTCAGCCCCGCCCACTTCGTGCCCGGCATCGGCCCCTCCCCGGACAAGATGCTCCAGGGCCGCCTCTTCGCGTACGGCGACGCCCACCGCTACCGCGTCGGCATCAACGCCGACCACCTGCCGGTGAACCGCCCGCACGCCACCGAGGCGCGCACCAACTCCCGTGACGGCCACCTCTACGACGGCCGCCACAAGGGTGCGAAGAACTACGAGCCGAACAGCTTCGGCGGCCCGTACCAGACGGACAAGCCGCTCTGGGTCGGCTCCGCGGTCACCGGTGCGACCGGCGACCACGCCGCCCCCTCGCACGCCGAGGACGACGACTTCGTGCAGGCGGGCAACCTCTACCGCCTGATGTCCGAGGACGAGAAGGGCCGCCTCGTGGAGAACCTGGCCGGCTTCATCGCCAAGGTCTCGCGCGACGACATCGCCGAGCGGGCCATCGCCAACTTCCGCCAGGCGGACGGTGACTTCGGCAAGCGGCTGGAGGCCGCGGTCCAGGCCCTGCGCGGCTGAGGGCGCTTGCCGTAGGTGGAGAGCGGGCCGGACTTCCGTGCGGAGTCCGGCCCGCTCTCGCGTGCTCAGCCGGCGACGCTGTGCACCGGGATCCAGCAGCGGATGATGTCGCGTACGGAGACGATGCCGACCGGGCCCCGGTCGTCGAGGACGACGAGGTGGCGGAAGCCGCCGTGCGTCATGGCCTCGGCCGCCTCCGCCAGGGTCCAGCCCGGTGCGGCGAAGACGACGTCGCGGGTGGTGTGGGAGCCCGCGGTCTCCCGGTCGGGGTCCTGGTCCCGGGCGAGCGAGTTGAGGATGTCGCGTTCGGTGATGATGCCGAGGCCGCCGGCGTCGGTGTCGAGGACGATGGCCGCACCGACGCGGCGCGCCGCCATCAGCCGGGCTGCCTGCCGGAGGGTGTGGGCGGGGCCGATGGTGAGGACCACCGTGCTCATGGCGTCACGGACGAGCATGGACGGAGCCACCTCCTAGGTGAACCGTTCCCGCCTTCAACGAGAACCAATTCACAAGTTCACAAGCGGGGGGACTCTCAGAGTTGCACCGGGGAGGTCGGTCGACAAGGGGGCGCGCGAGGCGCCCCCGGGGAGTGACGAGAGCGCTCAGCCCTGTGCGCTCTCCTGGTTCAGGTAGCTCAGCAGCTCGCCGTGGAGCAGACCGTTCGACGCCGCCGCGTTCCCGCTGTGCGGGCCGTGCCGGCCGTCCAGGCCCGTGTACGTGCCACCGGCCTCCTGGACCACGATCGCGACCGCCGCCATGTCCCACAGGGACAGCTCCGGCTCCGCGCAGATGTCCACGGAACCCTCCGCGACCATCATGTACGGCCAGAAGTCGCCGTACGCCCGGGTCCGCCAGCACGCGCGCGTGAGGTCGAGGAAGCCGTCGAGGCGCCCCCGCTCCTCCCAGCCGCTCAGCGAGGAGTACGCGAAGGAGGCGTCCTCCAGCCGGCCGACCTTCGAGACGCCGATCCGGGTCGCCGAGGCCAGGCTGCGGCCCGTGTACGCGCCGAGGCCCTTCGCCGCCCACCAGCGCCGGCCGAGCGCCGGGGCGGACACCACGCCGACCACCGGCTGGAACCCGGTCTCCCCGGCCTCCATCAGCGCGATCAGCGTCGCCCAGACGGGCACCCCGCGCACATAGTTCTTCGTACCGTCGATCGGGTCGATCACCCAGCGGCGCGGGCCCGTGCCCTCCACGCCGTACTCCTCGCCGAGGATCGCGTCGCGCGGCCTCGCGCGCTGGAGCTGCCCGCGGATCAGCTCCTCCGCCGCCTTGTCGGCCTCGCTCACCGGAGTCATGTCCGGCTTCGTCTCGACCTTGAGGTCGAGCGCCTGGAATCGGTCCATGGTGGCCGCGTCGGCGGCATCCGCGAGGACGTGGGCGAGACGCAGATCATCGTGGTAGTCGGCCATGGTCGGCACTCTATCCCCGAGGCGGGAGGCGGCGCGGAACCGTCCACCGGGGCCCTTGACACGCCCCGTACGCCTGTCGACGCTGAGCGGAGAACCGTTCCCTCCCGGAGGTGAGGATGGCGAACGCCCGCGAGGCACTGCTCGACGCCGCGCTCGCCGCGCTCGCGCACAGCCCCTGGTCCGCCGTGCGGATGGCCGACCTCGCCGCCAGCGCCCGGGTCTCCCGGCAGACCCTCTACAACGAGTTCGGCTCCAAGGAGGGCCTGGCCCGGGCCCTCGTACGGAGGGAGGCCGACGCCTACCTCCAGGGCGTCCGGCGCCTGCTCGCCGCCCCCGGCCCGCCCGAGCGCAACCTCGTCGCCGTCGCCGAGTGGATCGTCGCCCGCGCCGCCGTCCGCCCGATACTGCGGGCCCTGCTCACCGGCGCCTGGAACGAGCGGCTGCCCCAGCCCCGGCCGGTCCGCCCCGGCGCCAGACCCGCCCCCGTCCCCGCCCAGCGGCGCGCCGACGAGGGCCCGCCCGCACCTGGCGAGCTCGTGGCGCAGGCCGCGGCCGCGGCGGGGGAGCAGTGGGCGGCCGGCTGCGAACTCGCGATACGGATCGCCCTCAGCCACGTCGTCGCACCGGTCCTGCCGGTGACCCCTCAGTGCGCCGAGCCGGACAGCTGGAGTCCGATGACCCCCACGATCACCAGGGTGATGGAGACGATCTTGAGCGTGGAGACCAGGTCGCCGAGGAAGACCATGCCGTAGATCGCCGTCCCGGCCGCGCCGATCCCCGTCCACACCGCGTACGCCGGACCCACGTCGAGCTTCCGCAGGGCGAGGGTGAGGAGACCGAAGCTGCCGAGGGCGAAGGCCGCGAACGCGATGGTCGGCCAGAGCCGGGTGAAACCGTGCGAGAGCTTCAGGCAGACCGCGAAGCCCGTCTCCAGGATCCCCGCGATCACCACCAGCAGCCACGCCATCGTCAGTGCCTCCCACGCGGTCGGTGACTGCTTCGTCTCACTTGGTGCGATTATGCACTTACCGGCAGCGAGCGGGCGTAAACGCCGAGGGCTCAGTCCCCCTCGCGTCGCTCCCGGGTCGCGAGCAGTCGCCGCAGCGAGAACAGCCGCGCCGGATCGGCGTGCCCCTCCGCCACGAACGCGTCGAGCGCGCAGTCCGGCTCGTCGTGACTGCAGGCGCGCGGGCAGTTCTCCGTGCCCGGCTCCAGGTCGGGGAAGGCGTGGATGACCCGGGACGGATCGACGTGGTGCAGACCGAAGGAGCGCACGCCCGGGGTGTCGATGACCCAGCCCTCGGCCGCGTCGAGGGGCAGCGCGAGCGCCGAGGTCGTGGTGTGCCGGCCGCGGCCCGTCACCGCGTTCACATGACCCGTGATCCGCCGCTTCTCCTCCGGCACCAGGGCGTTGACCAGCGTCGTCTTCCCGACGCCGGAGTGCCCGACGAAGGCCGTGACCCGCCCGTCCAGGTACGCGCGCACCCGGTCGGCCGCGCCGCCGTCGTACAGCTCCTCGCGGTTCACCACCACGTGCGGGATGTCCAGGTCCCCGTACAGCTCCAGGAGCGTCGAAGGCGGGGCCAGGTCCGACTTGGTCATCACCAGGAAGGGTTCGAGCCCGCCGTCGTACGCCGCCACCAGGCAGCGGTCGATCAGCCGGGGCCGGGGCTCCGGGTCGGCGAGGGCGGTGACGATCGCCAGCTGGTCGGCGTTGGCGACGACCACCCGCTCGAACGGGTCGTCGTCGTCGGCCGTGCGCCGCAGCACCGAGCTGCGCTCGCCGATCCGCACGATCCGCGCCAGCGTGTCCTTCTCGCCGGAGAGGTCGCCCACGAGCGAGACCCGGTCGCCGACGACGGCGGCCTTGCGGCCCAGCTCGCGGGCCTTCATCGCCGTCACCGTCCGGTCCTCGACCAGACAGGTGAGCCGGCCCCGGTCCACGGTGAGGACCATGCCCTCGACGGCGTCCTCGTGCTTCGGGCGGATGGTCGTGCGGGGACGGGTGCCCTTGCGGTTGGGCCGCTGGCGGATGTCGTCCTCGTCGGTGTGCTTGCCGTAGCGCCGCATGGTTCAGACCCCGAGCATTTCGGTCCACATCGTCGGGAAGTCCGGCAAGGTCTTCGCCGTCGTCGCCACGTCCTCGATCTCCACGCCCTCCACGGCGAGGCCGATGATGGCGCCCGCCGTGGCCATGCGGTGGTCGTGGTACGTGTGGAAGACGCCGCCGTGCAGCGGGCGCGGGCGGATGTGGAGACCGTCCTCGGTCTCGGTCACGTCGCCGCCGAGCTCGTTGATCTCCTTGGTGAGCGCCGCGAGCCGGTCCGTCTCGTGCAGCCGCAGATGGGCGACCCCGCGCAGGGTCGAGGGCGAGTCGGCGAGGGCCGCGACCGCCGCGATGCCGGGGGTCAGCTCGCCGACCTCGCCCAGGTCCACGTCGATGCCGTGGATCCGGCCCGTGCCCGTGAAGGTCAGGCCCGCGTCGGTGAGCTCGCAGGAGCCACCCATCTCGGTGAAGATCCGCCGCAGCTCGTCCCCCGGCTGGGTGGTCCGCTCCGGCCAGTCGGGGATCGTCACCCGGCCGCCCGTCACCAGGGCCGCCGCCAGGAACGGCTGCGCGTTCGACAGGTCGGGCTCGACGACCAGGTCGCGGCCGCGCAGCGCGGAGGGAGCCACCCGCCACACGTTCGGCTCGCCGCCGTGCTCCGGCTCGTCGACCCGGGCGCCGACCGCGCGCAGCATGTCGACCGTCATCCGGATGTGCGGGAGCGAGGGGAGCCGGCTGCCCACGTGCCGCACCTCGACGCCCTGGTTGAAGCGGGGCGCGGAGAGCAGCAGGGCGCTGACGAACTGGGAGGACGAGGAGGCGTCGATCTCGACCGTGCCGCCGTCCAGGCCCCCGGCGCCGTGCACGGTCATCGGGAGCGCGCCCCGGCTCTCGTCGTCGATCCGGGCGCCGAGCGCGCGCAGCGCGTCGATGACGCCGTGCAGGGGGCGCTCGTGGGAGCGGGGGTCGCCGTCGAAGCGGACCGGGCCGTCGGCGAGCGCCGCGACCGGGGGCAGGAATCGCATGACCGTGCCGGCGTTGCCGACGTCGACGGTCGCGGGGCCGCGCAGCGGGGACGGGATGATCCGCCAGGCCTCGCCGGAGCCGTCGGGGCCCACCCCTTCCTCGATCTTCACGCCGAGGGTACGGAGCGCCTCGGCCATCAGGAGGGTGTCGCGGGAGCGCAGCGGCCGACGCAGCCAGCCGGGCTCGGCGGCGAGCGCGGCCAGGACCAGCGCGCGGTTGGTGACCGACTTGGATCCGGGCACGGTGACGGTCGCGTCGACGGCGCCGCTCGCATACGGGGCGGGCCAGAGGTCGGTGGGCGGGTCGGTGTGCGCGGAAGCTGCAGCGGTCATGGACTCACTGTACGGGGGAGTCAGTGGGCCAGGAGCCAGCGACCGCCGCCGATCAGGGCGGATATCGCCACCGTGTGGAAGAAGAGGAGCCACACCCCGGCGGGCACCTGGGTGAGCCGCGAGAGCTGGTCGGCGTCCGAGTCGGGGGCGCCGCCGTGGCGCCGCTTCGCCTGCAGCTCGAAGGCGGGCCGGACCCCGCCGAGCAGCAGGAACCAGACCACCGCGTACGCGAACACGGACTGCACCTCGGGGCCGGTCAGCCAGGAGACGAACACGAAGGCGGCGCCCGTCAGGACGACGGTGAGGACCCCGTACGCGTTGCGGATCATCACCAGCATCGCGAGCAGCAGCGCGGTCGCGATCCACAGCAGCAGCGTGACGCGGCCGGTGCCGAGCAGGGCGGCGCCGCCGAGCCCGAGCAGCGGGGCCGCCGGATAGCCCGCGGCGAGGGTGAGGACCACGCCGAGGCCGGTCGGACGGCCCCGGGTGACCGTCAGGCCGCTGGTGTCCGAGTGCAGCCGGATCGCCTCCAGGCGACGGTTGCAGGCGAGGGCGACGATCCCGTGGCCGCCCTCGTGGGCGATGGTGATCGCGTTCCTGGCCAGGAGCCAGAGCCGCCGGAACACGACCAGGCCCAGCGCGCAGCCGCCCGTGAGGTAGACGATCCACGCGGCCGGAGCGGCCTGCGGACTGAAGAGGTCCATCGCGAGGTCCATCTTTCGGGCCGCTCCTCGGGAGGTCGGGGGATCGTGGCAGTGTGGCACGCATGTGCGGACGGTTTGCATCGAGTCGGCGGCCCGAGGACCTCGTCGAGGCCTTCGGCATCGAGAAATGGGAGCCCGAGGAGGCCCTGGCCCCCGACTGGAACGTGGCGCCGACCAAGGAGGTCTGGGCCGTTCTGGAACGCCCTCTGAAAGACGCCGGATCCCCTCGGCCGGTTCGCCAGCTGCGCGCCCTGAAATGGGGGCTCGTCCCGTCCTGGGCGAAGTCGCCGGAGGGCGCCGCCCGGATGATCAACGCGCGCGCGGAGACCGTCGACGAGAAGCCCTCCTTCAAGCGCGCCTTCCAGTCGCGCCGGTGCATCCTGCCCGCCGACGGCTACTACGAGTGGGTGACCGGGTCAGCCGAGCGCGACCTGGAGGTCGAGGGGAAGAAGAAGCGGGCCCGCAAGCAGCCGTACTTCGTGACCCCCGCGGACGGCTCCGTCTTCGCCATGGCCGGGCTCTACGAGTTCTGGCGGGACGGCACCCTGCCGCCCGAGCACCCCGCCGCCTGGTGGGTGACCTGCTCGGTCGTCACCACCGAGGCCGAGACGGGCCCGCTCGGCGTCGCCCCCGCCGAAGGCCCGCACTCCCTCGCCGAGATCCACCCCCGGATGCCGCTGATGCTCACCGAGGACCGCTGGGACGCCTGGCTCGACCCGGCGCGCACCGACCCCGAGGAGCTGCGCGGCCTGCTCGCCCCGCCGCCCGGCGGCCTGATGCGGGCCTACCCGGTCGCCACCGCCGTCAGCAACGTCCGCAACAACGGCCCCGAACTCCTGGCGGAGCTCGACGGCCCGGAAGTCGGCACGCTCTTCTGACCCCTGACGCGGCCCGCGCGGCAGGATGGGGACGTGACGAAGTACGAGACCGTTTCCACCGACGCCGGTGAGGCACGCATCACCTGGCACGCGGGCACGAAGCCGTGGGCCGTGCTCGCCCTCGGGCACGGCGCCGGCGGCGGCGTCGAGGCCCGCGACCTCCAGGCCCTCGCCGGTGCCCTGCCCGCCCGTGGCGTCACCGTCGCCCTCGTCGAGCAGCCCTGGCGGGTCGCCGGCAAGAAGGTCGCCCCCGCGCCGAAGACCCTCGACACCGGCTGGCGCGGCCTCTGGCCCGCCCTCGCCGAGCCGGGCCTCCCGGTCATCGCGGGCGGCCGCAGCGCCGGCGCCCGCGTCGCCTGCCGCACCGGGCGGGAGCTCGGCGCGCTCGCCGTCCTCGCGCTCGGCTTCCCGCTCCACCCGCCGGGCAGGCCCGAGAAGACCCGTGCCGACGAGCTCCTCTCCACCGGCCTGCCCACCCTCGTCGTCCAGGGCGGCAACGACCCCTTCGGGCGGCCCGAGGAGTACCCGGAAGGCCCGTACGAGCTCGTGGAGATCCCGTACGGGGACCACGGCTTCGCCCTCCCCAAGCGAGCGCCCCTCGGCCAGGACGAGGCCCTCGGACTCCTCGTCGACGGGGTCGCCGAGTGGGTCTCCGCACTCCGCTGATCTTCTCGCCGCCACCGGGAATGCCGAGCCGGGGACCACTGTTGTGGAGAGCGTCGGTGTGAGAGCAAGCAAGAGGGAGTCCGTCGTATGGGTATGACCATCTGCCCGGAGCGCGCGCAGGCCGCTGACCTCGACTGGACAGTCCTGCCCGCGCCCAAGGCCGCCCCGATTCGGGCGGCGGGCGGAGCGGTTCCTCGTCTATCCTCCGAAACGAGCGGGTCCGCCCTCGGGCTCGCCGCCGCGCTGGAGGAGGTGGGTCCGGTCACTGGGACCGACACAGGGACCGACGACGGCCCCGAGGAGACGACCGAGGAGCGCAACGCGCGCTTCGAGCGGGACGCCCTCGGCTACCTCGACCAGATGTACTCGGCCGCGCTCCGCATGACGCGGAACCCCGCGGACGCGGAGGACCTGGTGCAGGAGACCTACGCCAAGGCGTACGGATCCTTCCACCAGTTCCGCGAGGGAACGAACCTCAAGGCCTGGCTCTACCGCATCCTCACCAACACCTTCATCAACTCGTACCGCAAGAAGCAGCGTGAGCCCCAGCGCAGCGCCGCCGAGGAGATCGAGGACTGGCAGCTCGCCCGCGCCGAGTCGCACATGTCGACGGGTCTGCGCTCCGCCGAGTCGCAGGCGCTCGACCACCTTCCCGACTCCGACGTGAAGGAAGCGCTCCAGGCGATTCCCGAGGAGTTCCGCATCGCCGTCTATCTCGCCGATGTCGAGGGCTTTGCGTACAAGGAGATCGCGGACATCATGGGGACACCCATCGGTACGGTGATGTCCCGACTGCACCGGGGCCGCCGCCAGCTGCGCGGCATGCTCGAGGACTACGCCCGCGACCGCGGGCTGGTACCCGCGGGCGCCGGAGAGTCGTCGAACGATCTGAAAGGCTCGGGCTCATGAGCTGCGGAGAGCCGCACGAGACGGATTGCTCAGAGGTCCTGGATCATCTCTACGAGTTCCTCGACCATGAGATGCCCGACAGTGACTGCACCAAGTTCGAGGTGCACTTCGAGGAGTGCTCCCCGTGCCTGGAGAAGTACGGCCTCGAACAGGCGGTGAAGAAGCTCGTCAAGCGCTGCTGCGGCAGTGACGACGTCCCCACCGACCTGCGCGCCAAGGTCATGGGCCGGATCGACCTGATCCGCGCCGGACACCTGGTGCCCGAGCAGGACATCACGGTGAGCAGCCCGACGACACCGGCCCCGCAGGAGTAGCACCCCTCCCGTACGAGCCGTATCAGGGAAGCGAACGGCCGCCGCGACCTCCGTCGCGGCGGCCTCGCGCATATATCAGCTTGTATCACCCGATGGTGCGAATCACTCGGACAGCGCCGTCACCGGCCGCCCGACTCGCTAGCGTGACCCGCGTGATGGGCGTGAACGTCATTCCGCGAGCGGCCCGCGTGTACATCGGCTGCGCCCTGCTCGGCGCCGGGGCGTGCGCCCTGCCCGCGCTGCGCCCCGGCGCGCCCGTCCCCTGGGGCACCGTCGCCCTCCTCACCACCCTGTACGCGCTGTGCGAACTGCCCGCCCGCTGCCGGCTCGTCGGGCGCGCCCTCGGCGGCTCCGTCCCCATGGGCACCGGCTCCTTCTTCCCCGTGCTCCTCGCCTCCGCCCTCCTCCTGCCGCCCGCCGCCGCCGCGCTCACCGCGATCCCCGGCAGCCTCCTCGCCCGCGTCGAGGAACCCCCCGTCGCACCCCGCCGCGCCTGGCGGGCCGCCGCCACCGCCCTCGCCGTCTGGGCCGCCGCCCTGACCGCCGACGCCCTCGGCGGCCCCACCGCCCTCGGCCACGGCCCGGACGCCCCCGACCTGCCGTACGCGCTGCTGCCCGCAGGCGCCGCCGCCCTCGCCTTCTGCCTGGTCCTCACCGCCCTCGACGGCGGCATCAGGGCCACCGCCGACGGGCTCCCCGCCCGGGCCGCCTGGCGCGGCCTCCTCGGCCGGGCCCTCGCCCCGCACACCGTCCACGGACTCGCCGGACTGATGATGGCCGTCCTCTGGCGCAGCACGTACGGACCCGTCGCGGCGCTCTTCGTCCTCCTGCCCATGTACATCTCCTGCTGGGTCTTCGCCCAGTACCACCGCGAGCGCGCCGCCCACCAGGCCACCATCCGCGCCCTCGTCCAGGCCGTCGACATCAAGGACCGGTACACCCGCGGCCACAGCGAACGCGTCGGCCACGCCTCCGTCCTGATCGCCCGTGAGCTCGGCATGGCCGAGGACCGCCTCGACGTCGTCCGCTTCGCCGGCATCCTGCACGACGTCGGCAAGCTCGGCGTGCCCACCCGGGTCCTCACCAAGGACGGCCCCCTCACCCCCGAGGAACGCCGGGTCATCGAACTCCACCCCGAGTACGGCCACGAGATGGTCCGCGGCATCGGCTTCCTCGGCGAGGCACGGGCCGCGATCCTCCACCACCACGAACGCATGGACGGCAGCGGCTACCCGTACGGGCTCCACGGCGACCAGATCCCCGAGTTCGCCCGGGTCGTGGCCGTCGCCGACGCCTTCGACGCCATGACCTCCACCCGCTCCTACAGCCGGGCCCGCCCCGTGCCCACCGCCCTCGCCGAACTGGAACGCTGCGCCGGCACCCAGTTCGACCCCCGCATGGTCACCGCACTCGCCCAGGCCCTGGACCGGCACGGCTGGCAACCCGCCGTCACCGCCGACGAGCCCGCGCCGCCGCCCGGACAGATGCCCCCGCCACGCGAGCCCGCCCCGCAGCCCGCCGTCACCGCCGACGAGGCCGCCCCCCAGCCCGCCGTCTCCTCCGACGAGCCCGCTCCCCAGCCCGCCGTCACCGCCGACGAGCCCGCGCCGCCGCCCGGACAGGTGCCCCCGCCACGCGAGGCCGCCCCCGCCCCCGCGAAGGAACCCGCGTGAGGCCCGGGGCGCTCACCGTCGGAGCCGTCCACGGCGCCGCCCTCCTCCTCTGCCTCGCCGGCTTCGGCGCCACCCTCTGGCAGGGCCTCGACGAACCCGGCAACGCCCTCGCCTTCGGCACCCTCATCGCCCTCGGCGAACTCGCCCGCTGGGGCGCCGCACCCGGCGAACGCGAACCCGCGCCCCTCGCCGCCGCCGGAGCCCTCGCGTACGCCCTCCTCGGCACCAGCGCCGGCGCCCCCACCACTCACGGCGCCCTCCAGATCGTCGCCGTCACCGTCGCCGCGGGCCTCGCCGGGATCGTCCCCCACATCGCCCGCGGCCGCGGCCCCGGCCTCGACCACCTCGCCCGCCGCATCCTCACCGTCGGCTTCGCCGCCCTCTGCTTCCAGCCCCTCTACAACTCCGGCGCCGTCACCGAGCACCTCGGACAGGGCCCCGCGTACGCCCTCTTCCTCGTCCTCCTGCTCGCCCTCACCGCCCTGTGCGACGCCGTCCTCGCCGCCCTCGTGCTGCGCGCCCGCACCGGATTCCCGTACGGCCCCCTCCTCCGCGACGAACTCCGCGCCCTCCTCGGCATCGGCTCCGCCGTCTGCGCCACCGGCACCGTCATGGCACTCGGCGTCGCCGCCGCCGGACTGTGGGCCCTGCCCGTCCTCGCCGTCCCCCTCCTGCTCACCCAGGTCTCCTTCCGGCGGTACGCGGCCGTGCGGACCGTCAACCGGCAGACCATCGCCTCCCTCGCCCGCGCCACCGAGATCGCCGGCTGCACCCCGCCCGGCCACGCCCGCCGGGTCGCCGCCCTCAGCGCCGCCGTCGGACGCGAGCTGGGGCTCTCCGGGACCGAGCTGGCCGTCCTGGAGCACGCGGCGCTCATGCACGACATCGGACAGCTCTCCCTCGTCGACCCGGTCGCGGGCGGCGCCACCGCCGTCCTCCCGGCCGAGGAGCAGCGCAGGATCGCCCTCCTGGGCGGCGAGGTCGTCCGCAGGACCGGAGTCCCCGAGGCCGTCGCCGTCGTCGTGGAGCGGCAGGCCGACCCGTACCGCGAGCAGCCGCCGGCCGCCCGGATCGTCCGGGCCGTGAACGCCTACGACGACCTCGCGGGCGACGGCGCGGGCGCCGCACTCGACGCCCTGGAGCGGCTCAGGCTCGGCACCGCCCGCGACTATCACCCGGATGTCGTCGAATGCCTGGCCAGGGTCCTGGCGCGGGGCGGAGCCGCTGGGGTGACCTCGGGCGTCCTTGGGTAACCCATGGGTAATGAGCGCGCGTCCGACCGGGCATGGTTGGATGCGAACAAGAGGGTGAAGCGACCGGCAGGCGGGAATCGTGAAGATCTTCGGGAAGGTACGGCATCGGCCCTCCGCCTCGTGGCGGCAGGCCACCGACCGCGCGTTCACGCTGATCGGCGACGGCCGGTACGAGGACGCGGGCGCACTCCTGACGCGCGCGGCGGACCTGGAGCCCTGGCTCTCGGAGTCCTGGTTCAACCTGGCGCTGCTGCACAAGTTCCGGCACGACTGGGAGCAGGCGCGGGCCGCGGGCCTGCGGGCCGTCGCGCTGCTCGACAAGGAGACCGGCGCCCCCGACTGGTGGAACGTGGGCATCGCCGCCACCGCCCTCCAGGACTGGCCGCTGGCCCGCCGGGCCTGGCAGGCCTACGGACTGAAGGTGCCCGGCGCCGCCGCCGGCACCGGTGAGCCCGCCGGCATGGAGCTCGGCAGCGCCGCCGTCCGGCTCTCGCCCGAGGGCGAGGCGGAGGTCGTGTGGGGCCGCCGTCTCGACCCCGCCCGGATCGAGGTCCTCTCCATCCCGCTGCCGTCCTCCGGCCGCCGCTGGGGCGAGGTCGTCCTCCACGACGGCGTGCCGAACGGCGAGCGGACCACCACCGCGGGCCCCTCCTTCCCCGTCTTCGACGAGATCGAGCTGTGGGCGCCCTCGCCCGTCCCCACCTGGGTGGTCCTCCTGGAGGCCGCCACCGAGGCCGACCGGGACGCCCTGGAGCAGCTCGCCGCCGAGGCCGGCTTCGCCGCCGAGGACTGGTCGTCCTCCGTCCGGCTGCTCTGCCGCGCCTGCTCCGAGTCGACGATGCCGAGCGCCGAGGGCGAGGGCGAGCACTCCGACCCGCACGACCACAGCGAGCCGGGGCACCCCGGACCGCTCGGCCACCGCTCGCCCGGCGAACTGTGGGTGCCGGAGCGTGAGTGCGGCATCGCGGCCCCGGCGGGCCTGGTGCGGGGCCTCCTCGACGGCTGGGTCGCGGACAGCCCGGACAGCCGGGAATGGCGCGATCTGGAGGAAGTCTGCTGACCGCTGCCCGTAGGCTGTACATCGCACCTACCACGGGGTGTACCGGTTCGAGGAAGAAGGCGTACGGCGGACATGTCGCAGCAGGGCACTGAGCAGGAGCAGACGGGCGTGTACGCCGTGGACGACGAGGGCTTCATCGTCGACACCGAGGACACCGAGGCCCGCGAGGCCGCCCACCGCGAGCGCGGCACCTCGCGCCCCATCACGGTCGTGGGCAACCCCGTCCTGCACCGGGAGTGCAAGGACGTCACCGACTTCGACGACGAGCTGGCGCAGCTGGTCGACGACATGTTCGCCAGCCAGCGCACCGCCGAGGGCGTCGGCCTCGCCGCCAACCAGATCGGCGTCGACCTCAAGGTCTTCGTCTACGACTGCATGGACGACGAGGGCAAGCGCCACGTCGGCCACGTGATCAACCCGGTCCTCGTCGACCTGCCGGCCGACCAGCGGCACCTCGACGACTCGAACGAGGGCTGCCTGTCCGTCCCGACCGCGTACGCCGAGCTGGCCCGCCCGGACTACGCCGAGGTCACCGGCCAGGACCTGAAGGGCAACCCGATCAAGGTCCGCGGCACCGGCTACTTCGCCCGCTGCCTCCAGCACGAGACGGACCACCTGTACGGCTTCCTCTACATCGACAAGCTGTCGAAGCGCGACCGCAAGGACGCCCTCCGCCAGATGGAAGAGGGCACCCCGCGCTACCCGGTCGTCCCGAACGACTGACATACGCGTAGAACACGAAAGGGCCCCGCACTCCTCGGAGTGCGGGGCCCTTCCACGTACCGGCTAGAAGTCCTCGTCGAGGTCCACCGAGCCCTCGACCGCCACCTGGTAGGCGGACGGGCGGCGCTCGAAGAAGTTGGTCAGCTCCTGGACGCCCTGGAGCTCCATGAAGGAGAAGGGGTTGTCGGAGCCGTAGACGGGCGCGAGGCCGAGACGTGCGAGGCGCTGGTCGGCGACGCACTGGAGGTACTCGCGCATCGACTCGGTGTTCATGCCCGGCAGGCCGTCGCCGCACAGGTCGCGGCCGAACTGCAGCTCCGCCTCGACGGCTTCCTTGATCATGTCGGTGATCTGTCGGCCGAGCTCGTCGTCGAAGAGCTCCGGCTCTTCCTCGCGGACGGTGTCGACGAACGCGAAAGCGGCGTCCATGTGGCAGCTCTCGTCGCGGAACACCCAGTTGGTGCCCGTCGCCAGGCCGTGCAGCAGACCGCGCGACCGGAACCAGTAGACGTACGCGAAGGCGCCGTAGAAGAACAGGCCCTCGATGCACGCCGCGAAGCAGATCAGGTTCAGCAGGAATCGGCGGCGGTCGGCGGCCGTTTCCAGCTTCTCGATCTTCTCGACCGAGTCCATCCACTTGAAGCAGAACTGCGCCTTCTCGCGGATGGAGGGGATGTTCTCGACCGCTGCGAAGGCCGCCGCGCGGTCGTCCGGGTCGGGAAGGTAGGTGTCCAGGAGCGTCAGGTAGAACTGGACGTGGACGGCCTCCTCGAAGAGCTGGCGCGAGAGGTACAGGCGCGCTTCCGGGGAGTTGATGTGCTTGTAGAGCGTCAGCACCAGGTTGTTCGCCACGATCGAGTCGCCCGTCGCGAAGAACGCGACCAGACGGCCGATCATGTGCTGCTCGCCGGGGGTGAGCTTGGCGAGGTCGGCGACGTCCGAGTGGAGGTCGACCTCCTCCACGGTCCAGGTGTTCTTGATCGCGTCCCGGTAGCGCTCGTAGAAGTCCGGGTAGCGCATGGGGCGGAGCGTGAGCTCGAAGCCCGGGTCCAGGAGGTTCTTCTTCTCGGTACTCATTACTGGCAGGCCTCGCAGGACTCGGGGTTCTCAAGGGAGCAGGCGATCGCGTCCGCGTCGGGGGTCGCCTGCTGGACGGGGATCGGCGCGGCGGCCTGGGCGGCGCGGGCGATCCGGGTCGCCGGGCGGGAGCGCAGGTAGTACGTCGTCTTCAGGCCCTGCTTCCAGGCGTACGCGTACATCGACGACAGCTTGCCGATGGTCGGCGTCTCCATGAAGAGGTTCAGGGACTGGCTCTGGTCGAGGAAGGGGGTGCGGGCGGCCGCCATGTCGATGAGGCCGCGCTGCGGGATCTCCCAGGCCGTGCGGTACAGCTCGCGGACCTCGGCCGGGACCCAGGTGAAGCCGGCCACCGAGCCGTTGGAGTCGCGCAGCGCCTCGCGGGTCTGCGCGTCCCACACGCCGAGCTTCTTCAGCTCGTCGACGAGGTACGAGTTGACCTGGAGGAACTCGCCGGACAGCGTCTCGCGCTTGAACAGGTTGGAGACCTGCGGCTCGATGCACTCGTAGACGCCGGCGATCGAGGCGATCGTCGCGGTCGGGGCGATGGCGAGGAGGAGGCTGTTGCGCATGCCGGTCGACGCGATGCGGGCGCGCAGCGCGGCCCAGCGCTCCGGCCAGTTCAGCTCGACGTCGTAGTGGTCCGGGTGCAGCACGCCGCGGGCGGTGCGGGTCTTGTCCCAGGCGGGGAGCGGGCCGCTGCGCTCGGCGAGGTCCGCGGACGCCTCGTAAGCCGCCAGCATGATCCGCTCGGCGATACGGGTGGACAGGGCGCGCGCCTCGGCCGAGTCGAACGGCAGCTTCAGCTGGAAGAAGACGTCCTGGAGGCCCATGGCGCCCAGGCCGACCGGACGCCACTTGGCGTTGGAGCGGCCCGCCTGCTCGGTCGGGTAGAAGTTGATGTCGACGACCCGGTCGAGGAAGGTGACGGCCGTGCGGACGGTCTCGTCCAGACGCTCCCAGTCGATGTCGCCGCCGGTCACGAAGGCGCCCAGGTTGACCGAGCCGAGGTTGCAGACGGCCGTCTCGCCGTCGTTGGTGACCTCGATGATCTCGGTGCACAGGTTGGAGGAGTGGACGACCGTGCCCGGCTCGGCCGTCTGGTTGGCCGTGCGGTTCGAGGCGTCCTTGAACGTCATCCAGCCGTTGCCGGTCTGCGCGAGGGTGCGCATCATCCGGCCGTACAGGTCGCGGGCCGGCATGGTCTTGCGGGCCAGGCCGGCCGCCTCGGCCTTGCGGTAGGCGGCGTCGAACTCCTCGCCGTACAGGTCGACGAGCTCGGGCACGTCCGCCGGGGAGAACAGCGACCACTCGGCGTCGGCGTTGACCCGGCGCATGAACTCGTCCGGGATCCAGTGCGCCAGGTTCAGGTTGTGCGTACGGCGCTGGTCCTCGCCCGTGTTGTCGCGGAGCTCCAGGAACTCCTCGATGTCCGCGTGCCAGGTCTCCAGGTAGACGGCGGCGGCGCCCTTGCGGCGGCCGCCCTGGTTCACGGCGGCGACGGAGGCGTCGAGGGTCTTCAGGAACGGCACGATGCCGTTGGAGTGCCCGTTGGTGCCGCGGATCAGCGAACCGCGGGCGCGGATGCGGGAGTACGAGAGGCCGATGCCGCCCGCGTGCTTCGAGAGGCGCGCGACCTGGTGGTAGCGGTCGTAGATGGAGTCCAGCTCGTCCTGCGGGGAGTCCAGGAGGTAGCAGGAGGACATCTGCGGGTGGCGGGTGCCGGAGTTGAAGAGCGTGGGGGAGGACGGCAGGTAGTCCAGGCGGCTCATCAGGCCGTACAGCGCGCTCACTTCGTCCAGGGCGCGGGCCGACTCGTCCCCGGCGAGGCCGCAGGCGACGCGCAGCATGAAGTGCTGCGGGGTCTCGATGACCTTGCGGGTGATCGGGTGGCGCAGCAGGTAGCGCGAGTAGAGGGTGCGCAGACCGAAGTAGCCGAAGCGGTCGTCGCCGGCCGGGTCGATCGTGGCGTCGAGCCGGTCCGCGTGGAGCGCGACGAACTCGGCGGTGCGGTCGGCGATGAGGCCCTCGCGGTGACCGACGGCGACGGAGGCCGAGAAGTTCACGGCGCCCTGGCCGGCCGCCTCGTCGGCGATGGTGATGGTGAGGAGCCGGGCGGCGAGCCGGGAGTACGCGGGGTCCTCGGCGATCAGGCCGGCGGCCGCCTCGGTGGCCAGCTCGCGCAGCTCCGCCTCGTCCGACGTGGCGCTGCGGCCGCGGAGGGCGGCGGCGGCGACCTTGCCGGGGTCGGTGTCCGGGAGGTCGGCGGTGAGATCGGTCAGGGTCCGCAGGAGTACGGTCCCGGGGCCGTCGGTCTCGATCGCTGCGGCCGGATCGGCGGGCGCGATGGTCACGTGGGGGCTCTCCCTCGCTCGGCTCGGGGCCTCGGGCGGGAAGGCGGGCAGGCGGGCACCCGTGGGCGTGGGCGCGCCGCGTCCACCGGCCCACTCCGCGAGGCCCGGACGTCTGTGACACCCGGAACGGACGGACCGGGCGCGCTGTCGGCAGGTCTTCGGACTCACCGCGTACGAATCCGTACGAAGCACACCGTTGCGGGACAGTTCCGGATTCGCGCCGGATTCCCCTGCGTCGACAGCGAGGATGAGCATACATGTGGGGGGCGCCGCTCGTGGCACCCCCCACATGTTGTGTCGGTCCCGGGGCTACAGCTCCAGGGCGTAGGTCCACAGCGAGTGGTCGGGGATCGGTTCCCAGTCCCGCTCGGGGGTGCGGACGAAGCCGAGCCGCTCGTAGATCCGGTGCGCCGAGACCATCAGATCGGCCGTGGAGAGCACGAGGCGCGCGCAGTCGGGGAGGGCCCGGGCGCGGTCCACGCAGGCGCGTACGAGGGCTTCTCCGACGCCCCTGCCGCGGGCCGCGGGCGCGACCACGAGCATCCGGAACTCGGCCTCGCCGGGGACGGCGATGTCCGCCCAGGTGGTGCCGCCCTCCGCGAAGGTCACGCCGCCGACGATCGCGCCTTCGGTGTCGACGGCGACGAGCACCTCGCTCTCGCGCGCCCGCCGTGCCGTGTCGCGGAGCACCGCCAGGTAGAAGTCGTCCTCGCCGTGCAGCAGCAGCCCGTCGTTCAGATAGGTGAGGCCGGTGAGGTCGCCGAGCTCCTCGTACTCCTCGGGCCGTACTGCCCTGATCGTGATGTCCATGCCCGCAAGTCTGCCTCGCGGGGGCAGGCGAAGGGCCCTGGATTTCCTCGCGGAGATCCAGGGCCCGTTCACGGACGGTGATGTCAGTGCGCCGCGGTGCCGACCTTCGGGAGCTCGGTGACGCCGGGGTCGCCCGCGTCGGCCGTGTAGTCCTCCGGGGAGGTCTCGTCGACGCCCTCGGGGGCCTTGACGGCCTTGAGGACGAAGGTCAGGACGACCGTGACGAGGACGTTGAGCACGAAGGCGGTGAGGCCGATGTAGCCGATCTCGCCGATGCCCGGGATCTCGGCGGCCGAGCCGCCGAAGTGCTTCTGGGTCGGGCTGGCGACGCCGTACGCGGCGGCCGTGCCGTAGATCATGCCGACGGCCCAGCCGGCGAGCAGCGCCCAGCGGTGGAACCAGCGGGTGAACAGGCCGCCGACGAGCGCCGGGAAGGTCTGCAGGATCCAGATGCCGCCGAGGAGCTGGAAGTTGATGGCGACGGTCTTGTCCATGGTGAGGACGAAGACGAGGGCGCCGACCTTCACCAGGAGCGAGACCAGCTTGGAGACCTTGGTCTCCTGGGCCGGGGTGGCGTCCTTCTTGATGAAGTCCTTGTAGATGTTGCGGGTGAAGAGGTTGGCCGCGGCGATCGACATGATCGCGGCCGGGACGAGCGCGCCGATGCCGATCGCGGCGAACGCGACTCCGGCGAACCAGTCCGGGAACATGGTCTCGAAGAGCTGCGGGATGGCGAGCTGGCCGTTCTTGACCTTGATGCCGGCGGCGATCGCCATGAAGCCGAGCAGCGCGAGCAGGCCCAGCATCAGCGAGTACAGCGGCAGGATCGTGGTGTTGCGGCGGATGACGTTCCGGCTGCGGGACGACAGGGTCGCCGTGATGGAGTGCGGGTACATGAAGAGCGCGAGGGCCGAGCCGAGCGCGAGCGTCGCGTACGTCCACTGGCCGGCCTCGCCGGGGACGAGCGCGCCCTTCGGCTTGCCGGTGGCCGGGTTGACCGTCGCGTACGCCTCACCGGCCTTGGCGAAGATCTCGTCGAAGCCGCCCAGCTTGATCGGGATGTAGATGATCGCCACCGCGATGACGATGTAGATCAGGGTGTCCTTGACGAAGGCGATGAGCGCGGGGGCGCGCAGGCCGGACGAGTAGGTGTACGCGGCGAGGACGCCGAAGGCGATGAGCAGCGGCAGGTCCTTGACGAACCAGTTGGTGTTCTCGCCGCCGCCGACGCCCATCACGTCCAGGACGGCCTGGATGCCGACGAGCTGGAGCGCGATGTACGGCATGGTGGCGAGGATGCCGGTGACCGCCACCGCGAGCGACAGGCCCTTGGAGCCGAAGCGGCCGCGCACGAAGTCGGAGGTGGTGACGTAGCCGTGCTTGTGCGAGACCGACCAGAGGCGCGGCAGGAAGGTGAAGATCAGCGGGTACACCAGGATCGTGTACGGGACGGCGAAGAAGCCGGCCGCGCCCGCCGCGTAGATGGCCGCGGGGACGGCGACGAAGGTGTACGCCGTGTAGAGGTCGCCGCCGAGCAGGAACCAGGTCACCCAGGTGCCGAACGATCTGCCGCCCAGGCCCCATTCGTCGAGGCTGTGCTCGTTCTCGGCCTTGCGCCAGCGCGCGGCCAGGAAGCCCATGACCGTGACGGCCAGGAAGAAGAAGACGAAGACGCCGAGCGCCACGCCGTTCACGCCGTCCTTCATCGTGCGTCACCTCCCTTGCGGGCGCGCTGGTCCCGCTGCCACAGCTTGTACGCGATCATGGTGAGAGCCGTGGAGATCAGCACCCAGAGCATCTGGTACCAGTAGAAGAACGGGATGCCGGCGAAGAGCGGTTCGACCTTCGCGTAGGAGCTCACCCAGAGCATCGCCACGAACGGGGCGAACAGGCAGAGCGCGATCACCACCCGCACGGGAGTGATGGTCGGTTGTTTCCCTTGTGTCACATCTGACGCTTCCGACATGGCAATTCCGTCCCCTCACTGATCACCTCGGTAATGCTGGGGAAATCTAGGGGACGGCTCCGTCGCTGGGAACCCCTGTCCGCATAACGGAAGCGACTCGTCAGAGCCGACTCTTCAGAGCCAGCCCTCCTTCGCCGCCCGTACGCCCGCCTCGAAACGGCTGCGGGCGCCGAGCCGGTTCATCAGCTCCGAGCTCATCCGGCGGACCGTCCGCAGCGAGACCCCGAGCCGCCGGGCCGCGATGTCGTCCGTGCAGCCGATGCCGAGGAGCATCAGCAACTCCCTCTCCTGGGGCGAGAGGTCGTGGGCGTCGCGGCGCGGGGCCTCGCCGAAGGGGGTGCCCGCGTCCCACAGCCGGTCGAAGAGCACCACGAGGGCGTGGACCAGGCCGGGGCTGCGCACTTCGAGGGCGCCCGCGCGCCCGTCCTCCGGGTCGACGGGGACGAGCGCGGCCTCGCGGTCGACGATCACCATGAGCATCGGGACGACGGGCACGGTCCGGGCCTCGCCGCCGAGGTCGCAGTACCAGCGCACGTAGTCGACGGTGGGCGGGTCGTTGCGGAAGCTCTCCTGGTAGATGGAGCGGATCCGCACCCCGCGTTCCAGGGCGAGTTGGTCGAGCGGCTGGCTCGCGTCCATGGTGTCGGGGAGCTGGGCGCCGCCGGGCAGCAGCGAGAGGCACTCGGTGCGGGCGTTGGCGGCGAGGTCCTCCAGGCGTTCGCGGACGTTGTCGAGTCCGGTGATGCGGTCCACGAGGTCGTGCCGGACGCCCGGTTCGGGGCAGTCCGCGTACGAGGCGAGGATGCCGGCCACCGCCCTGCCGGCCTGCTCGACCTGGCGCTTGCGCTTGCTCAGTTCGGCCTCGGCGCGGGAGAGCAGGAACGAGAAGCCGACGTCCGGGCTGAAGGGTTCGACCTCGCCCGAGGAGTCGTCCATGAGGACGAGCTTGAGGTCCGCGAGGCAGGCGAGCGCCTCGCGGACCTCCGGCTCGGGCCGGCCCAGGTGGGCCGCCATGTCCGTCACGTCGTACTCGGGCCGCTCCAGGAGCAGGCGGTAGACGGCCTCCGTCGACTCCTTTATGCCGAGCGCCTCCAGCATCAGGTATCTCCCCCTCGTCACCTTCCGTGGCGCGACCGGTCGAACTCGTGATCGCGGTCGACGATGGTAAAGGGGAGAAGGCGTCTAGGTCTAGACCAATCACGGTGAACTCCCGGGTGCGGCCCGGGCGGTACGGCGGCCAGGGCGTCCAGCAGCGCCGCCGCCGCGAACCCCGTGACCAGCAGGGCCAGTTCGACCTGCGGACCGATCCCCACCGCGAGCACCGCGAGCGCGCCCGCGCCCGCCGCCACCGGCCCGGCCCACGGCGGCCCGCCCGCCGCCGTGGCCGCCGACCGCTCCAGGGACACGCAG
The DNA here is from genome assembly GCF_040295385.1 of Streptomyces sp. NPDC002825. NCBI lineage: Bacteria > Bacillati > Actinomycetota > Actinomycetes > Kitasatosporales > Streptomycetaceae > Streptomyces > Streptomyces sp. NPDC002825. The sequence goes on along the minus strand of NZ_JBEOVH010000009.1, from coordinate 212,052 downwards.
AACGCGAAGGCGCCCACCACCAGCGGCACCCAGCCCGTCACCGCCCCTGTCCCCGCCGGGCCCCACGGCCCCGGCACGCCCCACTGCCACAGCACCACGAGCGCCCCCGCCGACCCGCCCGCCGCGAGCAGCCCGCCCAGCACCGCCCGCGCCGCGGGCCCCGGCCGCAGCCGCCGGGCGAGCACCCCGAACGCCGCCAGGGCCGCCGCGGGGACCGCGTACGGCAGCAGCCCGTACACCCCGTCCACCAGGTCGCGGTCCACCACACCCGAACCGCCCACCTCGGCCTCCGTGGCCGCGAGCGCCGACCGCAGCGCCGTCACCGTCCGGGCCCCGGCCCCCGTCATCGGCTCCGCCTCCGGGACGACCACCACCAGGGCGGACCCCGAGCGGCGCCAACCGGCCGGCGCCGCCGCGAGCAGCACCCCCGGGACCCGCGCCGCCCGCGCGGCCACCTCCGCCGCGTCCGCGCCCTCCGGCACGAGGACCTCCAGCGGGTTCAGCACCCCCGACGGCACCCCGGCCGCCGTCAGCCGGTCCAGACCGTCGCGGGCCGGACCGTCAGCCACCAGGGCCCGGGCCTCCGGATTGCCGACCCGCAGCTGCGCGGCGGCGCCGGTGAGGAGGGCGAGGAGGACGAGGCCGAGGGCGGGGAGCCCCCGGACGGTCCGCACGCGCCTCGGGATCACCGCCGGCCGTACCACCGACCGCAGCACCGGCCCCAGCGTCACGGCCACCGCCGTGCCCACCGCGCAGACCGCGAGCCCCGCCACCCCGATCGACCGCAGGAACGCCGCCGGGCACAGCGCCAGGACCGCGCAGGCCGCCGCGCCCGCCGCCCCGCCCGTGACCGCCGACCGGGCGCCGGCCGGCCCCGGCGGCTGCGCCCAGCGGTGCACCGCGACCACGAGCGCCGTCACCGGCACCAGGTACACCACGACGAAGCCGATCTCGGTGACCCCGGCCACCGCCTCCACCAGGACGAGCGCCCCCACCGAGGTCACGGCCGCCAGGAGCAGCGGCGCGAGCACCCCGAGCGGCGAGCGGAACGCCAGGACGAGCACGAGCAGCAGCCCCAGCGCGCAGGCCGCCTTCGCCGCGAGGGCCACCGGGCCCGGCCCCGCGAGCGCGCTGTCGTGCTGGAGCGGCAGCACCCCCGTCACCTCGACCCGAGCCCCGGGCAGAGCCGACCGCAGCCCCGCGCGGAGCGAGACCGCCGCCTCCTCGACGGCCGTCAGGCCCGCCAGATCCGGCTTCCCCGCGGCCGGGTACACCAGGGCGTACTCGGTCCGGCCGTCCGCGCCGAGGAAGCCCTCGTCGCCGGTCGCCGCGTACGAGACGGTCCGCGCGCCCGGACCCGCCGACCGTTCGAGCGCGTCCGCGAGCAGCGCGGCGGACGCCCGGTCCCGTACCTCCCAGGTCACGACCGCCACCAGCGGGGCGACCGCCGCCCCGTTTCCGTACCGCTCCTGGATCGCCTGGTTCGCCCGGTGGCCCGGCCCGCCGGAGGCCGTGAACGACTGGTCGAGGCGCCCCAGGCCGAGCACCGCCGCCACCCCGCCGAGCAGCAGCACGAGCAGCCACACCGCCCCGACCGCCACCCGGTGGCGCAGCACCACGGCCCGTACGCGCTCAGTCCACATCGTCGAGCCGCTTCCTGAGCTCCTCGTCCAGACGCAGCCCCACCGCGCCGAGCGCCTCGTCCAGCTGCCCCGGCGAACTCGCCCCGATCACCGGCAGGACGGGCAGCTCACCGCCCAGCGCCCAGGCCAGGACCACCTGGTTCGCGGTCACCCCGAGCTCCGCCGCCACCTCGGCCAGCACCTTCAGACGCCGCTCCGAACCCGCGTGCCGGTACTGGGCCGGGATCTCCTTGCTGGGATCCGTGTACGCCCCGGTCAGCTGGGTCGTGTACGCCGTGAACGTCAGCTCCGGCCGCGTCCCCAGATAGTCGAGCAGCTCCTCCGAGGCGTGCGGGTTCACCCCGAACTCCGCACCGGGACGCGGCCGGAGGTAGGTGTACCGCTGCTGCACGGCCGCGTAGTCCGGCACGTCGGCGGCGACCGCGGCGCCCCGCGACTCCTCGATCCGCCAGGCCGCGAAGTTCGAGCAGCCCGCCCGGCCGATCTTCCCCACGTCCACGAGCTCGCCGAAGGCGCCCATCGTCTCCGCGACCGGCGTCTTCCGGTCGTCGATGTGCGCGTAGTACAGGTCGATCCGGTCCGTGCCCAGGTTCCGCAGGCTCTCCTCCACCTGGCGGCGGATCACCGGCGCCGACAGGCCCTCCGCGCACTCCGGCCAGGCCGAGCCCGGCGGGTCCGGAAGCGCGCCGACCTTGGTGGCGAGCACCATCTCGTCCCGGACGCCCCGGCTGCGCAGCCAGCGGCCGATGAGCAGCTCCGACTCGGCGCCGGTCGCGCCCGGCTCCCAGAAGGCGTAGGTGTTCGCGGTGTCGATGAAGGTGCCGCCGGCCTCGTGGAAGCGGTCCAGGACGGCGAAGGCCGCGGACTCGTCGATCCGGGTGCCGAACGGCAGCGTGCCCAGGCACAGGGTGGAGACGCGGGGGCCCTCGGGGCCGCCCAGGTTCGTGAACTCCATGGCGTGTTCTCTCTTTCTCAGACGGAGACGGTCAGTTCCTGGACCCGGTGGTCCGAGAGGCCCTCCGCGTCGCGGAAGCGGTACGAGCCGACCCGGGCGCCGCCCCCGGTGAACGCCCAGTCGATCCGCCAGAGCCGCAGCCGCGCGCGGGCGTTCCAGCTGGCCGGCAGGACCGAACGGCAGGCGCCGATCGCGTCGCGCAGGGTGCGGGGCATCCGGCGGATGTCGCCGATGGCGGCGCTCGTGTTGAAGTCCCCGGTCACCAGGACCGGGTGCGGGTTGGACCGCAGGTCGGCGACGAGCGCCGCGTACTCCCGGTCGCGGGCCGCCGCCCGGCGCCGCATGTCCCGGAGGAAGGCCGGCCGCAGCGGGTTCATGACCGTGAGCTGGACCGGGATGTGCACGTTGTACGTGGACAGGACGCCGTGCCCGACCCGCAGGTCCACCCGGAGCGAGCAGGCGCCGACGGGCACGGGCGGCCCGGCGGGCGGGAACCGGGACAGGGTCACGGAGTTGTTGTCGACGGCCAGGTGGTGGCGGGGGAACGCGGCCCGCAGCCGCTCCTCGTCGTCGATGTCCCAGACCTCGCCGCCCTCGAAGCCGTTCAGGTACTCCTGGAGGACGTACACGTCGGCGTCGAGCGACCGCAGGAAGGCGTAGAAGCGGTCGGGGTCGCCGCCCTGGTTCCAGTGCTGGGTGTTCCAGGACACGAGCCGCAGGCCCTCCTCCCCGGCGCCCCGGCGGAGGGACCCCCGCAGGTTGAGCCCGTTCTGCCGCCAGGCCACGAGGAGACATCCGGCGGCGAGCGCCGCCGCGGCCCACCCGCCCGTGACCGCGGCCGCGGCGAGCAGGACGAGCGGGACGACGGCGAGCGTGGCCGGCGGAAGGAGCGAGACCGCGAGCCACGGCCACCAGCGGCCGTTGAGCACGAGGTGCAGGGCCAGGAACACCGCCCAGCCGAGCGCGCAGGACAGGACCATCGCCGTCATCCACTCCCGGGCAGCGCGACCCACAGGTCCTGCACGGCATGGTCGGACAGCTTCTCCGGTGTGCCGAACGCGTACCGCTCGGCCCGTGCCCCGTTCCCGGTGAACGCCCAGTCGGTCCGCCAGAAGGGCTTCCAGCCGCCCTCCTCCCAGCTCGTCGGGTACGGGTCGGTGCTCACCTCCGCCGCGTCGGCGAGGCGCTCCCGCAGCGGGTCGAGGTCCGACATCGCGGCCGTCGCGTTGAAGTCGCCGGCCACCACCACCGGGTTCCGGTTGGCGGCCAGGTCGGCCTCCAGGCCCTCGTACTGGGCGCGGCGCGGGGCGAACCGTTCCCGCATGTGGCGGTAGAAGGCGGCGGAGAGGAGCCCGTCCGGCATGCTGTTCCACACCGGCATGTGCACGTTGTAGAAGGACACCGCGCGCCCCCTGACCAGCACGTCCGTCCGCAGCACCTTGTTCGCGCGGTACTCCGCCTGCCAGTCCGCGCCGGGCCCCACCTCACGCGCCGGGCCCACGGCCGGCTGCCGCAGGATCGGGAAGCGGGAGAGCGTCACCAGCTCGCCCCGGACCGCCACCTGGTAGCCGGGGAACTCCCGGCGCAGCCGCGCCAGGTCGTCGATCGGCAGCTTCCCCTTCCGGTCGGCGGTGACGTGCTGGTACTCGTGCAGCAGGTAGACGTCCGCGTCCTTCGCCTTCAGGAAGGCGTAGAAGTGGTCCTGGGTGCCGAGGAGCTGGTTCCACGAGTTGGTGTTCCAGGCGAAGACCCGTACGGCGTCCGGGCCGGGGCGGGGCTCCGCCCGCCACAGCGCGGCCGGGTCGACGCCGGACTGGCCGAAGCCGAGGAGCAGGGCCAGCGCGGCGGCGCCGACGGTCCGCCACCGGGCGGCGCCCCGGGCGAGCGGGGCGAGGGCCGCGAGCAGCGGCGGGGCCAGCAGGAAGGCGGCGGGCGGGACGATGCCGACCAGGTTGCCGAGCCAGAACCGGCCGTCCGCCGCCCACTCCACGAGGAGCAGGACGAGCCAGGCGAGGGCCGCTCCCAGGACGAGCCGGTTCCGGCGGTTCCGTACGGGCACGGGCCGAGCCGGGGCGAGCGTGTCAGCCACGGGAGGCACCCACGGTCACCGGCGCCAGGTCCGGCCGCGGCTGCGGGTCGTACAGGTGCCGGAACCGCTTCGAGCACAGCCACTGCACGCCCGCGACCCCGATCGCCGCGAACACGGTCAGGTTCACCAGGAAGTTGACCGCCACGAAGTACCCGAGGAAGAGCCGTCCCCGGTGCCGTCGCACCTCCCGGTACATGTCCAGGTCGCCCCAGACGCCGAGGAGGAACAGGGCGAGCGGGAGCAGCGCCCACGCGGCCCCCCACAGCAGGGGCGCGGCGAGCGCGGCGACCGTCAGGGGAGCGGCGAGGCTGGCGCCCGCGCGCGGTCCGGTGACGAAGCCGCCCTGGAGGTGGCGCCGGCCGAGGATGAGCGGCACGGCGAGCCGGGCGCGGGCGAAGACCTTGTCGAGGACGATCCGCACGGTGTCGTCGTGGTCGTGCCGGCCGCGTACCTCCAGGGAGCTGAGGACCGTGTACCGCTCGGAGATCCGGCGGCCGTAGTCCTGGTCCTCGGTGTGCCGCAGGATCGGGTTGAACGGTCCGACCTCGTCGAAGACGGTCCGGGGCATGGCGAGGATCGCGGTGTGGACGGTGTCGATGACCCCCTCGGACTTCAGCAGCAGGTAGTACTGCTGGAGCGAGCGGTACTCCTCGATGAGGCTGTCCCGGATGAGCGGTTCGGGCTCGTAGGTGCCGCAGATCGCGCCGTACCCCTGCCCGGAGCCCAGGAGTTCGACGGACTTGGCGACCGCGTCGGGGTGCATGGCGACGTCGGAGTCGAGGAAGACGAGGATCTCGCCGGAGGAGAGCTCCGCGCCCAGGTTGCGGGCGACGGCGACCCCGCTGTTGACGCCGGTGGACACCACCCGGGCGCCGGCCGCGGCGGCGATCGCCGCGGAGTCGTCGGTGGAGCAGTCGTCGACGACGAGGACCTCGATGTTCGGGTACGTCTGGGCGAGGGCTGCCTCGACGCACAGGCCGATGGAGCGGCCGTAGTTGTAGTTGGGGACGATGACGGAGACCAGGGGGAGGGACATGGAAGGGTTCTCCTAGAAGAGGACCTTGGCGAGGGAGAGGGCTCCCTGCCGCCAGGGTTCGACGCTGGTGACGCCCTCGCTCTTCTTCGCGGGGCGGGCGCCTGCGGTGCGCTGCTGCTCGCGCCACCAGGCGAAGGTGCGCAGGATGGCGTCCTGGTTGGAGTGCTTCGGCCGGAAGCCGAGGACGTCCCTGGCCTTGTCGGTGGAGACGAAGCTGTCGTCGAGGAGCTTGTGGAGCAGGCGGCCGTAGACGGGTGAGAGGCCGGAGCGCTGGAGCAGGCTGAGCGCGGCGAGGGCGGGCTTCGCGGGCAGCGAGCGGACCCGCTTGCCGTGTCCGGCCGCGTCCAGGACGGCCTGGAAGTCCTCGCGTATCGTGCCGAACTCGGTCGCGCCGAGGTTGAAGGTGTCGTCGGCCCGCTCGGCGGGCGCCTCCATCGCGGTGACGACCGCGTCGACCAGGTCGGACACGTCGAACATCTGGATGCGGACGTCGCCCCGGCCGAGGACCGGGAAGTTCCGGCCCTCCTCGGCCCACTCGAAGAGCATCGCGAAGAGCCCCATCCGGCCCGGGCCCAGGAAGGTCTTGGGCCGCAGGATCGGCAGGCACATCTCGCGGCCACGGAAGCGCTCCGCGACCTCCTCGGCCTCCGCCTTCGCCGCGCTGTACGTGTCGACGGGCTCCCGCGGGTACTCCTCCGGGGTCGGCACCGTCTTCGGCAGCCCGTACACGGCGGTCGAGGAGATGTGCACGACCCGGGGCACGGCGTTCGCCTCGGCGGCCGTCAGGACCGCCTCCGTCCCGCCGACGATCACCGAGCGGATGGTGTCCGCCGGGTAGCTGGGCAGGGCGGCGGCGCAGTGCACCACCACGTCGGCGTCGGCCGTGACCCGCTTCATCGTGACGGTGTCCCGGACGTCCGAGACCGTGTGGGTCAGGTTCGGGTGCTCCGTGCGCGGGGCCCGCAGGTCCACGCAGTGCACCTGCCGGCCCTCGTCGAGCAGCCGCTCGATCAGGGTCGAACCGAGCATTCCGGCACCGCCGGTGACCACGACGCGCTCTACCACAGCGACGACACCTTCTCCTTGACGAAACGGGTGAGCAGACGGGGCAGACCCTGGGCCAGGGTCTTGTCGAGGCAGTCCAGGAAGAACTCCACCTCGTGCTCCTCGGCGACCAGCGAGGGGGCGACCATCAGCGGGTTGTCGCCGTTGAGCGTGTAGTACGTGTAGACGCCGTGGTCCCGGTACAGGGCGTTGACCACCGACGAGGTGATGAGCTTGGTGCGGAAGCGCGGGTCCTTCGTCATCGCGCCCGGCACCAGCTTCGTGACCAGCTCCAGGATCTTCGGGCCCTTGTGCAGGAAGACGCCGTGCAGCGCGCCGTGGCCGCGGACCTCGGCCACCACGTCCGGGTACTCCTTCGCGATCCGCTCCAGACCCGGGGCGAGGATCCGCTCGATGTTCCGGGCGCGGGCCGGATAGTCGTCCTCGACGGCCACGTTGACGGCCTCGATGGCGGTGACCGCCTCCTCGCCGAAGCCGTAGTAGGTGGTGGACGTGGACTGGAGGAGGGCGTCCGTGAGGTTGTCGTAGGCCTTGCGGAAGACCGGCTCGCGGGCCACGAAGGCGGAGATGGAGGACTTGCCGCCGCCGAAGGACTTCGAGGTGGTGAGGATGTCGGGGACCAGACCCTCGTACCGCATGAAGTGGAAGAGGGTGCCGGTCTTGCCCCAGCCGGTGTAGATCTCGTCGAAGAGCAGCACGATGTTCTCGGCCGTGCACAGCTCCCGCAGCCCGCGCAGGAACTCCTCCGAGCACTCGTTCATCGTGGACGCCGACAGCGGCTCGATGAGGATCGCGTACACATCGGACTCGCCCTTGGCGGTGCGCAGTTCGGCGACCAGCTTCCGTACGGAGTCCAGGTCGCCGTACCGGAAGATCCCCACGCCGGGGATGCCGGGGAACTGGAACGTCGACGCGTTCTGGCCGGTCAGGCTGCCCGAGCCGAGCAGCTTGCCGTGGAAGGAGATGTCGGCCCGCAGCACCCGGGAGCGCCGGCCGCCGTGGTACTTGTACGCCAGCTTGACCGCGCCCTCGACCGCCTCCGCACCGGAGTTGGGGAAGAACGACATGGTGAGGTCGCCGGGCAGCAGCTCCGCCAGGTTGTGGCCGAGGGCCGCGATGTACGGCGAGAAGTAGGTCTTGTGGACCTCCATGCTCTTGCGTTCCTGGAAGCGCTGCCGGGCGGCGAGGATCCGGGGGTGGTTGTGGCCGTGGTTGAGGACGCCGACCCCGCCGGTGAAGTCGAGGACGCGGCGGCCGTCGCGCTGGGTGATCCAGACGCCCTCGGCGCTCTCGACGAGCTCCTGGCCGAAGCCGAAGGAGGTCATCAGGGAGACCTGGCTCTTGTTGACGTGGTCCTTGTACAGGCCGTGGACCTGCTTGGTCGTCAGCGACTCGCAGTCGTCGACGGTGTAGAGCTGACCGGACACGGGATTCCTTCGGGAGAGTCGGGAACGTGGGGGGAGTGGCGGGGCAGGGTGAGGAGCAGGGCGGAGCCGCCGACCAGGACTTCGCTGAGCGTGCAGACCACCCGGCTGGCCACCGCGACCGCGGTCGCCTCCTGCCAGGGCAGGACGGCCGTCAGTGAGAGCAGCAGCAGGGCCTCGCGGGCGCCCCAGCCGTCCGGCAGGACGACCACGAGGCTCGCGGCGGCGGTGGCGAGGGCGAAGCCGCCGACGCAGACCGGCAGCGCGGTCAGCGGCGGGGCGCCGAGCATCACGGCGAGCGCCCACAGGTGCAGTCCGGACACCGCCCAGGAGGCGGTGGCGGCGGCGAGCGCCCGGCGCACGCCCCGGGCGCCGGCCCGGGCCTGCGGTGCGGGCCGCCGGGCCAGCCGGGCGGCGGACGCGGCCAGCCGGTTGAGCAGGTGCGGCTTGACGGCCAGGACGAGGGTGAGCGCGCCGGGCAGCACCAGCCACCAGGCCCCGGCGCCGAGCGTCCAGGGCGCGGCGAGCGGTCCGACGGCGAGGCCGGTGAGGACGGCGACGATCAGGTTGAGCAGGAAGACGGCGAGCACGACCGGCGCGGGCACCCCGGCGGCGCCGGCCATCCGCAGCTGGGCGAGGACGCCCCAGACGGCACCCGGCACGTACTTGCCGAGGTAGGACGTGAAGTAGATCCGGGTGGTGGTCCGGCCGGGCAGCCGCGGGCCGAGGTCGGCGAGCAGGCTGCGCCAGGTGGCCATGGTGAACAGGACGGCGACGGCGTTGGCGGCGAGGGCGAGGAGCAGGTACGGGACGGAGCCGGGCCGCAGGACGAGCGCGGCGAGTTCTCCGGCCCGGTCGTACAGCGCGAAGCCGATGCCGGTGACGACGGCGAGCGGGAACAGGATCCGCAGCAGCCGCGGGAGGAGTGCGCCGCCGGGCCGGGGGGCGGTGGCCGTGGTCATCGGCCGAGCCGGTCGAGCAGCCACGCGCCGGCCAGGAGCGCCGACCAGAGCAGTGCGTTGGTCACCGTCATCCGGTCGGCGAACAGGGCCCGGGTGGGGTTGCCGCCGCCGGAGTCGACCACGATCAGCTGGAGGTAGCGGGCGAGGCCGAAGAGCGCGAAGGGCGCGGTGAGCACGGCGACGAGCGGCCCGTGCGCGCCGAAGACGGGGCTGGACTGCACGTGCAGCACGTAGCTGACGGCCGCGAGGACCGCGGTGAAGCCGAGCAGCTGGTCGAGGAAGCCGACCGTGTAGCCGCGCAGCGCGGGCCGGTGCAGCACTCCGCCGACGGCCATCTCGTGCCTCCGTTTGCCGAGGATCAGCAGCAGGCAGAGGGTGAGCACCCCGAGGGCGAGCCAGCTGGGCACGGGGTTCCCGGAGGCCAGACAGCCCTGGGCGAGGCGCAGCACGAACCCGAGGGCGACGATGAACACGTCGAGCAGCGGCACGTGCTTGAGTCCCCTGCTGTACGCGGCGTTCAGCGCGACGTACGCGGCGACCGGCCACCAGGCGGCGGGCGCGGTGGCGCCGGTGACGACGGTCAGTGCGACCGTCGTGGCGAGGAGCAGCGCGAGGGCGGCCGCGTAGGCCACGGCCGTGCCGACGCCGATCCGGCCGGCGGCGATCGGCCGGTGCCGTTTCTCCGGGTGGCGCCGGTCGCGGTCCCGGTCGCCGATGTCGTTGACGAGGTAGATCAGCGCGGACGCGAGGGTGAAGACGGCGATCGCGGCGAGGGTCCCGCCGAGGGCGCCCGCGTCGAGGCGGGGGGCGCCGAGCAGGCCGAGGGGGACGACGACCAGGTTCTTCGTCCACTGTCCGGGGCGGACGAGGGCGGTGAGGTCGGCGAGCAGACTGGGGGGACGGGAGGCCGGCGGACGGACCGTCGGTGCCTCCCGTCCGGTGAGCGTGGGCGTGGCCATGGACGTACTCCTGTGGGGAGGGTCGTACGGGTGGTCATACGGAGGTGGTGGCGGTGGGGACGGCCCGGCGGCGCACGCTCGGGCCGAAGTCCGGCTCGGTGAGCCAGCGGACGGCGCCGCGGGCCGCGCCGAGGACGATCGCCTGGTGCAGGACGAAGTGGACGGCGGTGAAGTAGAGGAGGAAGCCGGGTCCCCTGGTCCGCAGCGCGAACCGGCTCAGGCCCGGGTCGGCGCAGGCGAAGAGCAGTGCGCACAGGGCGGGGACGAGCAGCAGCCAGGGGGAGAGCAGACCGAGCGGCAGGGTGGGGAGGGTCAGCGCGGCGGCGAGGACGCCGAGCGGCCGGTTGGCGGTGAGACCGCCCTCGCGCATCTGCCCGAGCGCGGCGATCAGCAGCTGGGAGCGCCGGTACTGCTCCGAGAGCATCGCCCCGAGCCGGTCCACGTCGTCGTGGCGGCCGCGGATGGCCTCGGTCATCAGGATCCGGTGGGTGCGGACGAGCCGGCCGCTGTACTCGACGTCCTCGGAGTCCCGGAGGTTCTCGTCGAAGGGACCGGTCTCCTCGAAGACCCGCTTGCGGATCGCGCCGAGGGCGAAGAAGGCGGTGCGGACCTCGCCGGCGGCCCGGTGGCGCCAGAAGTGGGCGTGCAGCGCGTGGTAGCGCTCCACGGGCCCGTCGTCGAAGAGCGGTTCGGGGTCGAGGACTCCGTGGACACAGCCGAGTCCTGGGTCGTCCGCGAGCAGGTCGGCGGCGTTCGCGAGGGCCTCGGGGTGCAGGGCGGTGTCGGAGTCGAGGAAGAAGAGGACCTCGCCGCGGGCGGCGGCGGCGCCCATGTTGCGGGCGGCGGACACCCCGCGGTTGTGGGGGTTGGCGATGAGGACGACGTCGAACTCGCGGGCGATGTCCCGGGACCGGTCGGTGCTGGCGTCGTCGACGACGATGACGTCGAGCGGGGCGTGGGTCTGGGCGAAGACCGAGGTGAGGCAGGCGCGGAGGGTCTTCTCGTAGTTGTAGTTGGGGATGATGACGGACACGCTGGGACGGGCCCTGGGCATGGGGGTTCCTTGGGAGGTGGGGGCTCTTCGCGAGGTGGAAGGCTCTGCGAGAGGTGGGAGCTCTTCGCGAGGGGCGAGGCTCTTCGCGAGTCGGGGGCCCTTGAGAGGTGGGGCTCTTCGAGGGGCGGGGGCTCTTCGAGGGGCGGGGGCTCTTCGCGAGGCGGGGGCTCTTCGCGAGGTGGGGGCTCAGAGGAGCCGGAAGTCCGCGATGCGGTGGCGGGAGAGCTCGGGGGAGTGGCCGAGGAGGAGCCGGGAGAGCCGCAGCGCGTGGCCGACGGCCTCGATCTCGTCGGGGCCCCGGATGTAGAGGGCCAGCCGGACCGTGCGGTCGAGGACGAGTGCCCGGGCGGACTCGAAGCGGTCCTGCGGCCGGGCGACGCGGTGCAGCGTCTCGACGAGCCGTGCGGCGGACGGGGCCGGTGGGGGGTCGGCGTCCGGGGCTGGCTCGTCTTCCGGTGCCCTCATCGAGACGCCGATGAGGTAGATGGGGATCAGCCCCAGGAGAAGCCGTCGTTGCCGTCGGAGGGCTGCGGGGTCTCGGTCGCGGTCACCTCGGAGGCGGTGACCGGGGCGGTTCCGGCGGGCGCAGGCTGGGCGGCCAGGACGAGGGTCAGCGCGGCCGCGGCGGGGACGGCCAGCGCGGCGACGGCACGGAACTGAATGCGGGCGAACGTGGCGAAACGGGCGCTGCTGGGCATGGCGGGGCTGCCTTTCGGGTCGGTGCGGAGTGGGCGTCGCGGGGGGTGGTCCCCCGGGCCGCTCCGGGGCTCTGCCGGGCGGCTTCGACATGTCCAAGACTGGCCTGCCGGGGGTGCCCTGTCACCGGAAAACGGCTGGCGCCAACCGCGTGGCCGCTAGGGGCCAGCGCGTGCCACGGGCCTTCGCGCGCCGCCCACCAGGGGGTTTCCGGGAGGCGTCACGTTCCTGCCAGGCGGAAGGTGCCGGGCGCCCGTCACGTCCCCGCGCGGCCTTCGTGCGCCCTCCCGAGACGCCGGACGGCCCGCCGGCGGGAGACCTCGGGGTGGTGGCCGGAAACGCCGAACGGCCGCACCCCCCGCCGGGGTGCGGCCGTTCGTGCCGTACGTACGGGAAGACCCCCGTGCGTACGGGAAGGCTCAGCCGTTGGGCCGCTTCAGGCGCGCCACGAACTTGTACCGGTCGCCGCGGTAGACCGACCGTACCCACTCCACCGGCTCGCCCTGGGCGTCCAGGGAGTGGCGGGAGAGCATCAGCATCGGCAGGCCCACGTCCGTGCCGAGCAGCCCGGCCTCGCGCGGAGTGGCGAGGGAGGTCTCGATGGTCTCCTCGGCCTCGGCGAGGTGCACGTCGTAGACCTCGGCGAGCGCCGTGTACAGCGAGGTGTACTTCACGAGCGAGCGGCGCAGCGCCGGGAAGCGCTTGGCCGACAGGTGGGTGGTCTCGATCGCCATCGGCTCGCCGCTCGCGAGGCGCAGGCGCTCGATGCGGAGCACCCGGCCGCCGGCCGAGATGTCGAGCAGCCCGGCGAGGGTGTCGTCGGCCGTCACGTATCCGATGTCGAGGAGCTGCGAGGTGGGCTCGAGGCCCTGGGCCCGCATGTCCTCCGTGTACGAGGTGAGTTGCAGGGCCTGGGAGACCTTGGGCTTGGCCACGAAGGTGCCCTTGCCCTGGATGCGCTCCAGGCGGCCCTCGACGACCAGCTCCTGGAGTGCCTGGCGCACGGTGGTGCGCGAGGTGTCGAACTCCGCGGCGAGCGTGCGCTCCGGCGGGACCGGGGTGCCGGGCGGCAGGGTCTCCGTCATGTCGAGCAAATGCCGCTTGAGCCGGTAGTACTTGGGCACGCGCGCGGTGCGGGTGGGTGTCCCGCTCTCTGTCTCCGTACTGCCCGCGTCCGTGGCCATGGCCTGCCTTCCCGACTCCTGTGCTGCTGCCGTCACCGGCTCCTCCGTCTGTCGCGGCTCACATGGTGGCACGGACCGGTCACGGGTCGTCGCCCTCCCTCAGGTGTCGGTCCGATAACGGACGCGACTGCCCTTCTTATACACCCTTGACACCCCTAAAGGTCTAGGCCAAGCTCCGGGTACTGGTCTAAACCATTAAAGACCAGGTCCCAGCCCCACGAGCACTACCTGACGTATGTCTTCGCGCGGTGGGCAGGGGTTGCAGGCATCCCTGAGGAGGGTGGCGTGAAGCGCAAGCTCATCGCGGCGATCGGCGTCGCGGGCATGATGGTCTCCATCGCTGCGTGTGGTTCGGACACCGACGGCGGCAAGGACGGCGGCAAGTCGACGGCCGGGGGCGACAAGACCCTGACCGTCTGGGTCATGGACGGTTCCGCGCCGGACGCCTGGATGGCCGAGGTGAACAAGGCCTTCGAGGCCAAGCACCCGGGCGTCAAGGTCAAGGTCGAGAAGCAGATCTGGAACGGCATCCAGGAGAAGGTCACCACCGCCCTCTCCGAGGACACCCCGCCGGACGTCCTGGAGCTCGGCAACACGCAGACCGCCGGCTACGCGGTCACCGGCGGTCTCGCCGACCTGTCGGGCGACAAGGCCAAGCTCGGCTACGACGCCTGGAACAAGGGCATGGTCGCCTCCAACGAGCTGGACGGCAAGCTCTACTCCGCCCCGTGGTACGCCGCCAACCGCGTCGTCGTCTACGACAAGGCCGCCTTCAAGAAGGCCGGCGTCACCCCGCCGAAGACCCGCGCCGAGTGGATCGACGGCCTGAAGAAGCTCAAGGCCTCCGACCCGAAGCAGCAGGCGATCTACCTGCCGGGTCAGTCCTGGTACGTCCTCGCCGGCCTCATCTGGGACGAGGGCAGCGACCTCGCGGTCAAGGACGGCGACAAGTGGAAGGGCAACCTGTCCTCCCCCGAGGCCGCCAGCGCCATGAACTTCTACAAGGAGCTGGCGTCCTACTCCACCGCTCCGAAGGACAAGGACGAGGCGACCCCGCAGCAGTCCACCGACATCGTCCCCAAGGGCGGCGTGGCGTCCTGGATCGGTCTCGGCTGGGAGGCCGGCGGCGCCATCGACGCCATGAAGAAGGCCGGCAAGACCGCCGACTTCGGCTACTTCCCGATCCCGGGCAAGACCGCCGACAAGCCGGGCTCCGTCTTCCTCGGCGGCTCCAACCTCGCCGTCGCCGAGCGCTCCCAGAACAAGGAGCTCGCGAAGGAGTGGCTGGCCCTCGCCGCCGGCAAGGAGTTCATGACGAAGTACGCCGCCGCCACCGAGGGCGCGCTGCTTCCGAACACCGACTCCGCGCAGTTCAAGCCCGCCGCCGGCTCCTTCGCCGAGGCCATGGCCGCTTCCTCCGCCTCCGGCAAGGTCACCCCGGTCACCCCGGGCTGGGCGAACGTCGAGACCGCCCCGAACCCGATCAAGGACTACATGACCAAGGTCCTGAAGGGCGAGGACGCCAAGAAGGCCGGCGAGGCGGCCGACAAGGTCATCAACGAGCGCATCAACCAGCAGTAATCCGTAGCCCCGGTGGTGGGGGGGGGGGGGGGGCCGCCCCCCCCCCCCCCCCGGGGGGGTGGGGGGGGGCGCCCCCCGCCCCCCACCACCGGCGCGTTGCAGCGATGCAGTGACCAGCGGCCCGCTCCCCCGGGCCGCGCCCCGGTGGGCGCGGGAGCCCCAGAACCGCGAGGAATAAGACCATGACCGTGGACTCCCAGGGGACGGCGACCGCCGGTCCCCAGGACGCGCCCGGGAGGGCGGCAGGGAAGTCTCAGACTCCGCCATCCTCTTCGGGCCCGAAGGAAGTCCTTCAGCCGCCACGCGGCAGGCGCTCCCTGCCCAGCGGGGTGCTGCCCTACCTGCTCGTCGCGCCTGCCCTGCTGTCCATGGCGGTGCTGCTGCTCTACCCGCTGATCCGCAACGTGATCCTCTCCTTCCAGGAGCTCAACCGGAAGGAGTTCATCACCCGCGAGACGGTCTGGACCGGCTTCGACAACTACACCCAGCTCCTCGGCGACGGGGACTTCTGGACCGTCGTCGTCCGCAGCGTCGTCTTCACCGCCGTCAACGTCGCCCTCATCATGGCGATCGGCACCGGCATCGGCCTGCTGCTCAACCGCCTCGGCAAGAAGATGCGACTGGTCCTCTCGCTGGCCCTGATGTTCGCCTGGGCCATGCCGATCGTCGCCTCCGTCACCGTCTTCCGCTGGCTCTTCGACGAGCAGTTCGGCGTCGTGAACTGGCTGATGCGCACGCTGGGCTTCTCCGGCTACGACCAGCACAACTGGTTCGAGACCGGCTTCTCCACCCTCGTGATCGTCCTGATCCTGCTCGTCTGGGGCTCCGTCCCGTTCGTCGCCCTCAACATGTACGCCGGCCTGACCACCATCGGCACCGAGCTGTACGAGGCCGCCAAGATGGACGGCGCCAGCGGCTGGCGCACCTTCTGGGCCGTGGTCTTCCCGAACCTGAAGTCCTTCTTCATGATCACGACGTTCCTCGAGATCATCTGGATCTTCAAGGCGTTCGCCCAGGTCTACGCCATGAACCTCGGCGGCCCCGACCGCGGCTCCGAGACGCTCCCGGTCTTCGCCTACATCGAGGGCGTCGGCCAGTTCCACTACGGCGTCGCCGCCGCCATCTCCATCCTGACGATCGTGATGCTCATCGCGGTCATGTCCTTCTACTTCCGCCTGATCCTGAAGGAGGAGGAGGAGCTGTGAGCGCCGCCACCACCCCGACCCCGCAGAAGCTCCGCACCAGGAAGCCGCTCACCGTCGCCGCGGTCGCCAAGAACCTCGGCGCCCTCGTGCTCGCCGTCGTCTTCGTCTTCCCGGTCTACTGGATGTTCTCGTCCTCGCTGAAGCCGCAGCACGAGATCATGACGAAGGACCCGGTCTTCGTCTTCACCCCGACCTTCGAGAACTACTCGACCGCGACCGGCGTCGACCTCTTCTGGACGTACGTCACCAACAGCCTCACGGTCACCATCGGCGCCGTGCTGCTCGCCCTCGTCGTCGCCCTGGCCGCGAGCTTCGCGATCGCCCGCCTCAGGTTCCGGGGACGCAAGGGCATCGTCCTCATCGTGATGATGGCGCAGATGGCCCCCTGGGAGGTCATGGTCATCGCGATGTACATGATCTCCCGTGAGAACGACCTGCTGAACAGCATCCCGATGCTCACGCTGATCTACTTCGTCATGGTCCTCCCCTTCACGATCTGGACCCTGCGCGGCTTCATCGCCGCCGTCCCGGTCGAGCTGGAGGAGGCCGCGCAGATCGACGGCTGCACCCGGGGCCAGGCCTTCCGCAAGGTGATCTTCCCGCTGCTCGCCCCCGGCCTGATGTCGACCTCGCTCTTCGGCTTCATCACGGCCTGGAACGAGTTCGCCATGATCCTCATGCTGAACAAGGAGAAGGAGTCGCAGACCCTGACGCTCTGGCTGACCCAGTTCCAGACCGCGTTCGGCAACGACTGGGGCGCCACCATGGCCGCCTCCACCCTCTTCGCCCTCCCCGTGCTCGTCGTCTTCCTCTTCCTCCAGCGCAAGGCCGTCGGCGGCATGACCGCCGGCGCGGTGAAGGGATAACGGACCCCCATGCCCACACTCGTACACGGCTCGGACACCCTGACCCGTGACGCGCTCACGGTCCTCCAGCCCGGCTTCGTCGGCACCACCGCCCCCGACTGGCTGCTCCGCCGCATCGGCGAGGGCCTGTCGTCGGTCGGCCTCTTCGGCCGGAACATCGTCGACCCCCAGCAGCTCGCCGCGCTCACCGCGCAGCTGCGCGCCGAGCGGGACGACGTGCTCGTCGCCATCGACGAGGAGGGCGGGGACGTCACCCGCCTCGAGGTCAAGCAGGGCTCGTCCTTCCCCGGCAACTACGCGCTCGGCAGCGTCGACGACGTCGAGCTCACCCGGGCCGTCGCCCGCGAGCTCGGCCGCCGGCTCGTGCAGTGCGGCGTCGACCTGAACTGGGCACCGTCGGCCGACGTCAACTCCAACGCCGAGAACCCGGTCATCGGCGTCCGCTCCTTCGGACCGGACCCGGACCTGGTCGCCCGGCACACCGTGGCGTACGTCGACGGCCTCCAGGGCGTGGGGGTCGCGGCCTGCACGAAGCACTTCCCCGGACACGGCGACACCAACGTGGACTCCCACGACGCGCTGCCCCGGATCGATGTGGACCTCGCCACACTGCACGCCCGTGAGCTGGTACCTTTCCGCGCGGCCGTCGCCGCGGGTACCAAAGCGGTCATGAGCGCGCATATCCTGCTCTCCGCGCTCGACCCCCACCGTCCGGCCACCCTGAGCCCGCAGATCCTCACCGGTCTGCTGCGCCAGGAGCTGGGCTTCGAGGGGCTGATCGTCACCGACGGCATGGAGATGCAGGCCGTCGCGGCGACGTACGGCATCGAGCGCGGATCCGTCCTCGCGATCGCGGCGGGCGCCGACGCCATCTGCGTCGGCGGCGGGCTGTGCGACGAGGACACCGTGCTGCGGCTGCGCGACGCGCTCGTCAACGCGGTACGGACCGGTGAACTGCCCGAGGAGCGGCTGGCCGACGCCGCGGCGCGCGTGCGCGCCCTGGCGGCCTGGACCCAGGCGCACCGGGCCAGGGGGGCTGGATCGGTGCCGGGCGTGGCATCACAGGAGGGGACCGCGCCCGGCACCGACATCGGGCTCGTGGCGGCCCGCCGGGCCGTCAAGGTGACCCGGGGGGAGCATCAGCACACGCCGATGACCAGGGCTCCCTACGTGGCCGCCTTCACGCCCGTCGCCAACTTCGCGGTCGGCGACGAGACGCCCTGGGGCATCGCGGCCGAGCTGGAGCGCCTGCTCCCCGGCACGGAGACCGGCTCGTACGACGAGTCGTCCGTGGCCGACGTCCTGGCCGCCGCGGGGGAGCGGCGGATCGTCGCGGTCGTACGGGACGCCCACCGGCACCCGTGGATGACCGAGGCCCTGGACGGCCTCCTCGCGGCCCGCCCCGACACCGTCGTGGTCGAGATGGGCCTCGACGAGGCGGAGCCCCGCGGGGCGCTGCACATCGCCACGCACGGCGCGGCCCGGGTCTGCGGCCGCGCGGCGGCGGAGGCCGTGGTCGGAACCGGCGCCTGACGGAGCGGACGTACGAAAGGGGCCCGGCACCTGATCCAGGTGCCGGGCCCCTTCGCGTGCGTGCTGCTCAGATGCCCTGCCAGGACGGCTTGTTCGCGTAGGTGTGGCGGAAGTAGTCCGCGAGCTTCAGCTTGGAGGCGGCCGCCTCGTCCACGACGACCGTGGCGTGCGGGTGCAGCTGGAGCGCGGAGGCCGGCACGAGCGCCGCGACCGGGCCCTCGACGGTCTGCGCCACGGCCTCGGCCTTGCCCTCGCCGGTGGCGAGGAGCACCAGGTGACGGGCCTCGAGGATGGTGCCGATGCCCTGTGTGATGACGTGGTGCGGGACCTGCTCGATGTCGTCGTCGAAGAAGCGGGCGTTGTCCACGCGGGTCTGCTCGGTGAGCGTCTTGATCCGGGTGCGGGAGGCGAGTGAGGAGCACGGCTCGTTGAAGCCGATGTGCCCGTCGGTGCCGATCCCGAGGATCTGCAGGTCCACACCGCCGGCCTCGGCCAGCGCCCTGTCGTACGCCTCGCAGGCCGCCTGGACGTCCTCGGCGGAGCCGTCGGGGCCCATGAAGGCATCGGGGGAGAGCCCGAGCGGCTCGACGACCTGGCGCAGGACCGTGGAGCGGTACGACTCCGGGTGCCCCGCGGGCAGGCCCACGTACTCGTCCAGCTGGGCGATCCGCGCCCGGGAGGCGTCCACGGCGCCGGCGGACACCCGGGCGACGAGGGCGTCGTAGATCGGGATCGGGGTCGAGCCCGTGGCCACGCCGAGCAGCGCGTCGGGCTTGCGGCGCAGGAGGTCGGCGATGCCGTCCGCGATGAGCTCGCCGCCGGCCTTGGCGTCCTTGACGATGACAACTTCCACGCTGTGCCTGCCGATCTGGTGAGGGTCCGGTGGTATAGACCAATCTAAGTCCAAATCTAGCAGAGGGGAGCCCGTCTCCTCATGCTGTTCGCGGGGGCCGTCCCGCCCTCTGGGACGGCGCTCGGGGCGGCGCCCCGGGGCGGCCCTCGGAGCGGTGCTGGGGGTGTCGCCCGGAGCGGCGCTCTTCTCATCGTCGGCCGCGGCCGTACGGGCAGCCACTCGGGGCGCGGGGGAGGCGAGGGGTGCGGGGGAAGGCCCCGGAAAAACCCGCGGGCCGCGGCGCCCGGCGGGACCCTCAGCCCGCCCGGCACCGCAGCCCGGAGTTGCCCGGCCGGGGGTGTGCGGTCCCGCGGCCGTGTGGGAGGTCTCGACGCAGTCAGGGCAGAGAGCGTCGGGTACCTCGTTCCATCCTCCTGTGCGGGGAGGATGGAGGCTCTATCACGTTCATTGTGGACTAGACCATTCTCGTCTGTCCATCCACAGGAACGCGGTCTTTCCGGGCCCATCCTCCAACACGGAGCCCCGGAGATCCAGGTTCACCGCCCCTGTAATTCCGCAGGTACGCTCGCACCGTGCCCTCCATGAACGACCTCGTCCGCCAGCACACCGCCCTGAGCGACTCCGACCTCGAGTGGCTCCACCTGCTGGTGTCGGAGTGGCAGCTGCTCTCCGACCTCTCCTTCGCCGACCTCGTGCTCTGGGTTCCCACCCTCGACGGCACCCGGTACGTCTCCGTCGCCCAGATGCGGCCCAACACCGGCCCGACCTCCTACCAGGACGACATGGTCGGCCATCTGGTCCCGCGCGGCCGCCGCCCGCTGCTCGACGCCGCCCTCGACGAGGGCCGGATCGTCCGCGAGGGCGACCCCGAGTGGCGCGAGGAGGTCCCGGTGCGGGTCGAGTCCATCCCCGTGCGCCGCGAGGGCCGGGTCCTCGGCGTGATCGCCCGCAACACCAACCTGCTGACCGTCCGCACCCCCTCCCGGCTGGAGCTCACCTACCTCCAGTCGGCCTCCGACCTCGCCCAGATGATCGCCGCCGGAACGTTCCCCTTCCCCGGCGAGCAGGTCGACATGGACTCCTCGCCGCGCGCCGGCGACGGTCTCGTCCGCCTCGACGCCGAGGGCGTCGTCCAGTACGCCTCTCCGAACGCCCTCTCCGCGTACCACCGGCTCGGCCTCGCCGCCGACCTGGTCGGCCAGGACCTCGGCCAGATCACCGCCGAACTCGCCCCCTCCCGCGGTCCGGTGGACGAAGCCCTGGTCAAGCTGGCCTCCGGCTACGCGCCCCGAGAGTTCGAGGTCGAGGGCAACGGCGGCGTGATCCAGCTGCGGGCGATCCCGCTCAAGCCCAAGGGCACCCGGATCGGTTCGCTCGTCCTGCTCCGGGACGTCACCGAACTGCGCCGCCGCGAGCGCGAGTTGATCACCAAGGACGCCACCATCCGGGAGATCCACCACCGGGTGAAGAACAACCTCCAGACGGTGGCCGCCCTGCTCCGCCTCCAGGCCCGCCGGATGGATTCCGACCGCGGCCGCGAGGCCCTCAACGAGGCCGTGCGGCGCGTCGGTTCGATCGCCATCGTGCATGAGACGCTGTCCCAGAACCTGGACGAGCGGGTCCAGTTCGACGAGATCGCCGACCGGGTCATCGCGATGGTCGCCGAGATCTCCCCCGGCAAGGTCACTTGCCGGCGCAACGGCCGCTTCGGCATCCTCGACGCCGAGGTCGCCACCCCGCTCTCCATGGTCCTCACCGAGATCCTGCAGAACGCGCTCGAACACGCCTTCGCGCAGGGCGAGCAGGGCACGGTCGAGGTCAGCGCCGTCCGCGGCGAGACCCGTTCGGACGCCCGGCTCCTGATCACCGTCCAGGACGACGGCCGCGGCCTGCCCGAGGGCTTCGACCCGCAGCGGGCCGGCAACCTCGGCCTGCAGATCGTACGGACCCTGGTGGAAGGGGAGTTGGGCGGTTCCTTCGACATGCTGCCGGGCGCCGAGCGCGGCACGAAGGTGGTCCTCGACATCCCCGTGCGCCCGCAGAAGTAGCCGTACGGGCAAGCGCACAGCAGCGAGCCCCGGACCGAAGGGAATCGGTCCGGGGCTCGAATGCTGTGGGTTACTGCTGCGCGCTGCGGCTCGGGGCGGTGATTGCGTACGCGGTGTACGCGCCGCTTGCCTCAGGCTGTGCAGGTGGCTCAGGCGCTGGCGTTACGCGCCCGGTTGCGAGCGGCACGGCGCTTCATCGCGCGGCGCTCGTCCTCGCTGAGGCCACCCCAGACGCCGGAGTCCTGGCCGGACTCGAGCGCCCACTGCAGGCACTGCTCCATGACGGGGCAGCGGCGGCAGACGGCCTTGGCTTCCTCGATCTGCAGCAGCGCAGGACCGGTGTTGCCGATGGGGAAGAACAGCTCGGGGTCTTCCTCACGACAAACGGCGTTGTGACGCCAGTCCATGGCTGCTACCTCTCTCAGTGTTACGTGCGAGTTGCTTGTGAATGTGAACGCTTTCACGAATCCCCCCGCAAGGGAAGGGCCGACTGCCAGGTGAACTGGTGTGGTCCGTTACTGAGGAGGGGTTCTGGCTCTCAGTGGAGGCCGGTCTTGCGGGCCGTCCCGATCGCCAAGAAGAGACTCCCAAACCCCAGGGGCGGATACAACCCCTTCCGGAAAGTTTTTTTTGATTCCTCGGTGTCGGCTAGGTCACAGCCGTACTTCTAAGGGGTGGATGCGCGCCTAAACGTTCGAGTGAAAGGACTTTGGGCCCTTCCACTCACACAATCACACGCAGTGCACGGCGAACGCCTGTGAACGTCACGCTCGTACGCAGTCCGAGGTGGTCTCCGTCCATCTGCAGGGGGAGGGGTACCTTCGAATGCAAGGTGAAGTCGGTCAGGTCGTGCAGAGACACGGCATGCTTGCCGCGCGGACCCCGCTCCGGGGTCGAGGTGAGCAGCTGGGTGGCGTAACGGGCCACCGCCGGGGTGGAGAGCCGGCGCAGTCCGAGGACGTCGAGCGCGGTCTCGAAGGACGCCTCCGGGGACGCGTACACCGGGCGATTGCCCAGGTAGGTCCAGGGGGAGGTGTTGCAGATTATGGAGAGGACCAGGTCCTCGACCGGCTCCGCGCCGGGGCGCTCCAGGGTGATCGTGCCGTGCCGGCGGTTCGGCTCCTCCAGGAACTGGCGCACCACCTGGCGCAGATAGAGGGCGTGGGTCGATCTCTTCCCGCGCTCGCGCTGCTGTTCGACCCGGCCGATGACGCTCGCGTCGAAGCCGAGTCCGGCGCAGAAGGTGAACCAGCGCTCGGGTACGGATTCGTCCTCGGTGCCCGGAGTGCCGGACGCGAGCCCGAGGCTCACCGTCCGTGTCCGCCGCTCACGCAGCGCGTCGAGCAGGGCGCCGGTCGCCTCCACGGCGTCGTTCGGCAGTCCGAGGGCGCGGGCGAAGACGTTGGTCGAGCCGCCGGGGACGACCGCGAGGCTCGGCAGCCGGTCCGGATCGGGCCCCTCGTGCAGCAGTCCGTTGACGACCTCGTTCACCGTGCCGTCCCCGCCGAGGGCCACGACCAGGTCGATGTTCCCTGCCTCGGCTGCCCGCCGGCCCAGGTCGCGCGCATGCCCCCGGTACTCGGTGGTGACCGCCTCCAGCTTCATCTCGCTGGCGAGCGCGTGGATGAGCACGTCACGGGTGCGGGCACTGGTGGTGGTGGCTGCCGGGTTGACCACGAGAAGTGCGCGCATGACCGCCAGCGTACCTACCCGGCGGTACCGCGGCCCAGCCCAGCCCGCTCCCCGGACACCCCGCGACGGGGCCGGGCGGGACTCGATCCCCGGACGCCTCCCGAGCGACCGTGCCGGGCTCGACCCCCGGACGCCCCCGAGGGTCGGGCCGGGCTCGATCCCCGGACGTCTCACGACGGGGCCCGGGCCCCGCCCGGTCCCAGGACGCGTCCGAGCGGACCGTGCCGGCCCGATCGCCGGATGCCGCTCGACAGGGGCCGGGCCCGGGGTCCGGTTCCCCCGCGTCCCCGTTACGCTGCCTTGCATGAGCAGTACGGAGCAGACCCCCCGCCCCGCCCGCCTGGCCGCAGCCGCGGGCGTGGCCCTCGTCGAGGCCCTCGGGCTTCTCGCCGGAGGCGTCTACCTGCTGGTGCGGGCGCTCCTCGACGGGGGCTCCGGCGGCGGCGACGTCACCAGCGGGGTGACGGGCGGTGTGACCGTGATCGCACTCGGACTGATCCCGCTCGCCGCCGCGCGCGGCCTGTGGACGATGCGCTCCTGGAGCCGCGGCCCGGCCGTGATCACCCAGATCCTCGCCCTGCCGGTCGCCTGGCAGATGCTCCAGACCGAGGGCGTGATCCCCTTCGGGATCGTCGTCGCCGCGCTCGCCGTGACCGGGCTGGTCCTCCTGGTGAGCCCGGCCACGACCGAGGCGCTCGGCATCCGGCGCCCCGGTCAGGGAACCTGAGGGACTACTCCTCCACCAGGAGCTTCTCCCGCAGCGACGCCAGGGTCCGGGCCAGGAGCCGGGAGACGTGCATCTGGGAGATGCCGACCTCCTGCGCGATCTGCGACTGCGTCATGTTCCCGAAGAAGCGGAGCAGCAGGATCCGCTTCTCCCGGGGCGGCAGGTCCTCCAGGAGCGGCTTGAGCGACTCGCGGTACTCGACCCCCTCCAGGGCCTCGTCCTCCGCGCCCAGCGTGTCCGCCACCGCCGGCGACTCGTCGTCCGTGTCCGGGACGTCCAGGGAGAGCGTCGAGTAGGCGTTGGCCGACTCCAGACCCTCCAGGACCTCCTCCTCCGAGATCCCCAGCCGCTCCGCCAGCTCGTGCACGGTCGGCGACCGCCCGTGCTGCTGGGACAGCTCGGCCGTCGCCGTCGTCAGGGACAGCCGCAGCTCCTGCAGGCGGCGGGGGACCCGTACCGCCCACCCCTTGTCACGGAAGTGGCGCTTGATCTCGCCGACGACCGTCGGGGTCGCGTACGTGGAGAACTCCACCCCGCGCTCCGGGTCGAACCGGTCGACCGACTTGATCAGGCCGATCGTCGCCACCTGCGTCAGATCGTCCAGCGGCTCGCCGCGGTTGCGGAAGCGCCGGGCCAGGTGCTCCACCAGCGGCAGGTGCATCCGCACCAGACGGTTGCGCAGCTCGGCCTTCTCCGGGGAGCCCTCGGGCAGCTCGCGCAGCTGGACGAAGAGGGCGCGGGCGCCGCTCCGGTCGTGCGGGTCCGGGACGGCGTGGGCGTCCGGACCCTCGTCGTCCTCCTCGGCGTCGTCGGACCTCTCCACCGCCTCGGCCGCGACGGCGTCCTCGGGGGTCAGCGCCTCGGGAGCCTCGGAGGAGCCCTCGGAACTCGCCGGGGCCTCGGAGACTCCTGGTGTCTCGGGAACCTCGTGGTGCTGCTCGTGCTCGCTCATGTGGTCCGCCTGCTCCGTAGCGACCCTGTTCGGCCGCGCCTGCTGCTCAGGGATGCCGGCCGTCGCGTCCCCGCTCCTCACGCCGGGCCTGGCCCCGCGCCGCGCTGTTTGTACAGGCTGATCGAGACCGTACGGTCATCGGCCACCGACGACTCCACCTTCCCGGCGAGGGCCGACAGCACGGTCCACGCGAAGGTGTCGCGCTCGGGCGCCCTGCCGTCCGTCGTCGGGGCGGAGACCGTCACGTCGAGGGAGTCTTCGACCAGCCGGAAGACACAGCTGAGGACGGACCCCGGCACGGCCTGCTGGAGCAGGATGGCGCAGGCCTCGTCGACCGCGATCCGCAAGTCCTCGATCTCGTCGAGGGTGAAGTCCAAGCGCGCCGCGAGGCCGGCCGTGGCCGTACGCAGCACGGACAGATAGGCACCCGCAGCGGGCAGCCGGACTTCCACGAAGTCCTGGGTCCCGGGCTCGCCTGCGATCTGGGACACCCTCACCTCCAAGGTGGCACAAGCTCATTCGGGGTCCGGGGGAGAGGCCCCCGGACCGGGCGGGTACGCAGGGAGCCTGCGCGGTCCGCCGTGACGCTATCGCGATCCATCCTGCCGTGTCGCCGGGAGCTCCGGAGACCAGGTGGTCCCTCGCCCCCCGCCAACGGCGGCCGCGGAGAACCCGCGGAGGGGTGACGTACCCAGCGTCCGGGCCATCGAACCGTCCGTGACCGCGCCGGCCGCCCGGCGGCACCCCGGCGGTCAGGCGATCGGACCGTCGACGACCACGCGGCGCACCGGTCCGTCAGACGATCGAACCGTCGACGACCACGCGGCACCCCGGCCGTCAGACGATCGAACCGTCCACGAAGCACCACCGCCAGGCCTCGCCCGGCTCGAACGTCCGCATCACCGGGTGCCCGGTCGAGGAGAAGTGAGCCGTCGCGTGCCGCCCCGCCGAGGAGTCGCAGCAGCCCACGTGCCCGCAGCTCAGACAGAGCCGCAGCTGGACCGGGTGCGTGCCGTCCGCCAGGCACTCGGGACAGGTGGCGGCGAGCGGCGCCGGTTCGGGGCGCGGCATTTCGGCTACGTGCGGGCACTCACTCATGATGGCCAGGTTACGTTGCGGCACGGGACGGGGTCGGGAGCATGGACGCACTGCAGCTGGTGGGACTGGTGGCGGCGAGCGCCGCCGTGGCCGGGTTCGCCCGCAGGACCCCGGTGCCCGCCCCGCTGCTCCTGGTCGCCGTCGGCCTGGCCGCCGCGTACCTCCCGGGGGTCCCCGACTACACCCTCGACCCGCACATCGTGCTGCCGCTGATCCTGCCCCCGCTCCTCTACACGGCCGCGGTCGACTCCTCGTACCTCGACCTGCGGGCCAACATCCGGCCCGTCGCGCTGCTCTCCGTCGGGTACGTCCTCTTCGCCACCGTGGCCGTGGGCTGGCTCGCGTACGTCCTCGTGCCCGACCTGCCGCTCACCGCGGCGCTCGTCCTCGGCGCGGTCGTCGCGCCGCCGGACGCGGTCGCCGCCACCGCCATCGCCCGCAGGCTCGGCCTGCCGAACCGGATCACCACGATCCTCCAGGGCGAGTCCCTCGTGAACGACGCCACCGCCATCACCGCGTACAAGGTCGCCCTCGCCGCCGCCGTCGGCGAGGGCATCAGCTGGGGCGGCGGCCTGTGGGAGTTCGCCCTGGCCGCGGTCGGCGGCATCGGCGTCGGTCTGGTCCTGATGGTGCCGATCCACTGGCTCCGCACCCATCTGACCGAGGCCCTCCTCCAGAACACCCTCTCCCTGCTCATCCCCTTCGTCGCGTACGCCGCCGCCGAGGAGGTCGGCGCCTCCGGCGTCCTCGCCGTCGTCGTGGTCGGCCTCTTCCTCGGCCACAAGGCATGGAAGGTCGACTTCGCCACCCGGCTCCAGGAGGAGGCCGTCTGGAAGATGGTCGCCTTCGTCCTGGAGTCCGCCGTCTTCGCCCTGATCGGCCTCCAGCTGCCGTACGTCGTCAGGGAACTCGGCCGGTACAGCATGGGCCAGGCCGCCTGGTACGCGCTCGGGGTCTTCCTCGCCGTGGTCGTCGTCCGCTTCGTCTGGGTCTACCCGGCGACCTTCCTGCCCCGCTGGATCTCCCCGCGCATCCGCGAGCGGGAGCCGGAGGTGGACTGGCGGGCGCCGCTCGTCGTCGGCTGGGCCGGCATGCGCGGCGTGGTCTCGCTGGCCATCGCCTTCTCCATCCCGGCCTTCACCGACGGCGTGGAGTTCCCGGCCCGGAACCTCGTCCTGTTCCTCACCTTCACCACCGTGATCGGCACCCTCGTGGTGCAGGGCCTCACGCTGCCGCCCCTGATCCGGCTCCTGAAGCTGCCCGGTCGCGACCGGTACGCCGAGACCCTCGCCGAGGCCCAGGCCCAGAGCGAGGCCTCGCGGGCCGCCGAGGAACGCCTCGATGAGCTCCTCGCCGACGAGCGCAACGCCCTGCCGAAGCCTCTCGCCGACCGGCTCCGCACGGTCATGGAGCGGCGCCGCAACTCCGTGTGGGAGCGCCTGGGCGCGGTCAACGAGGTCACCGGGGAGACCGCGGACGACACCTACCGCAGGCTCTCGCGCGAGATGATCGACGCCGAGCGCGCGGTCTTCGTGCGGCTGCGCGACGCCCGCCGGATCGACGACGAGATGATGCGCACCCTGCTCCGGCGCCTCGACCTGGAGGAGGCGGCGGCGTACCGGGAGATCGACGACTAGGGCCCGGTTCGCCTTCCGGTGCCGGACGCTCTTCCCGTACTAGCCGCTCTTCCCTTACGGGACGGTCTCGGGCGCTCCCGTGATCACGGCCGCGAGGCGGGTGCCCGGCGGGAAGGCGCCCTCCTCCGCGAGGGTCGTCAGGCCGTACAGCATTTTGGCGACATACAGCCGCTCGATGGCGAGTCCGTGCCGCGCCTCGAAGTCCTGTGCGAAGGCCTCCAGGGCCGGGGGCACGCGCGCGTAGCCGCCGCCGTGGAAGCGCTCGTCCAGCGTCCAGTCGCCGCGCGGGGCGCCGAAGGCCGTCTCCTGGAGGGCGCGGACCTCCGCGCCGAGGAAGCCGCCCTTGAGGACCGGGACGCCGAGCGCCTTCTGCCCGGGGGAGAGGCCGGCCGCCAGCCCGGCCAGGGTGCCGCCCGTGCCGCAGGCGACCGCGACCGTGTCCGCCGCCCCGGCGAGCTCGCGGCCCAGCTCCACGCAGCCGTGGACGGCGAGCGCGTTGCTGCCGCCCTCCGGGACCACGTACGCGCCCGCGGGGGCCCGCTCCAGGAGTGCCGCGCGCGTGGCCGGGTCGTTCTTCGCGCGGTACGTGGCCCGGTCCACGAAGTCCAGGCGCATCCCGTCCGCCGCGCACCGCGCGAGCGAGGGGTTCAGCGGGCGCCCGGCCAGCTCGTCGCCCCGGACCACACCGACCGTCTCGAAGCCGAGGAGCCGCCCGGCGGCGGCCGTCGCCCGCAGGTGGTTGGAGTACGCGCCGCCGAAGGTGAGCACGGGCCGGCCGGCCGCCTCGCGCAGGTTGAGCGCGAGCTTGCGCCACTTGTTGCCGGGCAGGTCGGGGTGGATGAGGTCCTCGCGCTTCAGCAGCAGCGTGAGGCCGCGGCGGGCGAAGCGCTCGTCCTCCACCGGCTCCAGGGGCGAGGGGAGCCGGGGTCGCAGACGGGAGAGGTCGAACGCGGTCACCCGGCCATTGTGAGCCCCGGGGGATCCACGGTCCCGCGACGGGCCGCGGCACCGTGGATCGGGTGGCCACGCGCCCGGCGGCCACCCGCCTGCCCGCGACCCGCCCGTCGTCCATGCACCCGTCGGGCCCCCACGCGCCGGCCACCCGCCCGTCGGCCATCCACCCGTCGGGCCCCCGCCCCGCCCCCGCTAGCGCAGGAGCTCGGCGACGCGTTCCCGCATCGAGGCCATCGTGAACCCGCGCGGGTCCACCTTGCCCGGCTGCCACTCCAGGTGCCCGATGACCGAGCGGTGTGTCCAGCCGTGCGCCCGGCAGACCGCGGCCGCCGCCTTCGCGATGGCCTCCAGCTGGACCTTCGGCCACGGGTCCTCGCCGTCGCCGAGGTTCTCGCACTCGAAGCCGTAGAAGTGCCGGTTGCCGTCCGTGGTGGCCTCGTCGTCCGGCGGCAGGCGCCGCTCGGCGATGACCGCCCGGAGGACCTCGTCGTCGCCGAGGCCCGCGTGGTTGGCGCGCCCGTAGCCGACGAGGTGGACCGTGCCGTCCTTGGCGATCACGCCGTGACAGAGCGGCCCCGGCAGGGCCTCGTAGCCGTCCCGGCAGATCCGGACGGTGTTGGCGGTGCCCCGGGTCACGGTGTGGTGGATCATCACGCCGTGCACCGGGCCCCAGGGGCCCTTGTGGTTGCGGTTGTGGGTGGACCAGTCGCCGACCTGGACGACCGCGAGGCCCTCGTCGCGCAGCGCGCCGAGAAACCTGTTCGCGGACATGGGTGAGGCCATGACCGACTCCTTCCGGAGGACGGGGTGAGCTTCCGGAGTACCGGAGTCCGCCCCTCCGCTGCCATGCGTTCGGGCCGTGTGCGAGCCGATCCGGACAGTTCGTCAGGAGGCAGGTGGGGCTGCGCTGTTCGGATGGAAATCGCGTGACATACCCCGAAGATCGTCGAACAGTCCCACCCGAATGTGTAATGGCGGCGACACGCTCCGTGCTGAAAGGCTTCTCGGGCAACTCAGGCATACGAGAGGGAGTTCCATGTCCGTTGGTTCGGTTGACGGCGAGGTCCGCGCGGAGCAGCAGGCCCCGCAGCAGAGTCTCGGGACCGCCGCCGCGCGGAACCTCGCCACGACCACCAAGTCGGCCCCGCAGATGCAGGAGATCACCTCACGGTGGCTGCTGCGGACGCTGCCGTGGGTCCAGGTGCAGGGTGGCACGTACCGGGTGAACCGGAGGCTCAGCTACTCCGTGGGTGACGGCCGCGTCACCTTCGTCCAGACCGGAGAGCGCGTCGCGGTGATCCCCGCCGAACTCGGCGAACTCCCGGCGCTGCGCGGCTACGAGGACGAGAGCGCGCTGACCGAGCTCGCGGCCCGATGCACCCAGCGGGAGTTCGCGGCGGGCGAGATCATCGCCGTCGCGGGCACCCCCACCGACCGGGTGTACCTCCTCGCGCACGGCCGCATCGAGCAGATCGGCGAGGGGCCCTACGGCGACGAGGCGGTGCTCGGCGTCCTCGCCGACGGCGCCTACCTCGGCGAGGCCGCGCTGGTCGGCGAGGACGCCACCTGGGACTGGACCGCCCGGGCCGCCACCGCCTGTACGGTCCTGGAGCTGACCCGCGACGACGTACGGAACCTCGCGGACCGGGCCGGCTCGCTCGCCGCCCACCTCGCGAGCGTGGCGTCGGCGCCGGACCGGAGCACCAACACCTACGGCGAGGCCGCCATCGACCTCTCCGCCGGCCACGTCGGCGAGGCGGTCGTCCCGCACACCTACGTCGACTACGACGCCAAGCCCCGTGAGTACGAGCTGAGCGTCGCCCAGACCGTGCTGAAGGTCCACAGCCGCGTCGCCGACCTGTACAACCAGCCGATGAACCAGACCGAGCAGCAGTTGCGGCTCACGGTCGAGGCGCTGCGCGAGCGCCAGGAGCACGAGCTCATCAACAACAAGGAGTTCGGCCTCCTCTCCAACTGCGACTACGGGCAGCGGCTCCAGCCGCACGACGGCGCCCCCAGCCCGGACGACATGGACGAGCTGCTCTCCCGCCGCCGGGGCTCCAAGATGTTCCTCGCCCACCCGCGCGCCATCGCCGCCTTCGGCCGCGAGCTCAACAAGCGCGGCCTGGTGCCCGAGACGATCGAGGTCGCGGGCAACCGCATCCCGACCTGGCGCGGTGTGCCGATCTACCCGTGCAACAAGATCCCGGTCTCGGACGCCCGGACCACCTCGATCATCTGCATGCGTACCGGCGAGGCCGACCAGGGCGTCATCGGTCTGCACCAGACCGGTCTGCCCGACGAGATCGAGCCCAGCCTCTCCGTCCGCTTCATGGGCATCGACGAGCAGGCGATCATCTCCTACCTGGTCACGGCCTACTACTCGGCGGCGATCCTCGTCCCGGACGCCCTCGGCGTCCTGGAGAACGTCGAGGTCAGCCGCTGGCGCTGAGTCGTCGGCGGCCGGGGGCGGGAGCCGAACCCGCCCGCCCCCGGCCGATCGCCCCGCGGACCGCCGTGAAGGATGCGAAGGACATGACCGTGACCATGACCAGCGTGGACGCCGTCGCCGACGGACAGGGGGCCGTGAGGCTCCTGGACCGGACGCGTGCCGCCGTCAACCCCCGACTGCGCTCGACCGTCGAGTCCCTGCCGGGCTCCATACGACGGGTGGCGATGTACCACTTCGGCTGGGAGCGCGCCGACGGCAGCCCGGACGCCGGGCAGCCGGGCAAGGCGATCCGGCCCGCCCTGGTCCTCGCCGCGGCCCGCGCCCTCGGTGCGGAAGACGAGCGTGCCGTGAACGCCGCGGCGGCGGTGGAGCTCGCGCACAACTTCACCCTGCTCCACGACGACATCGTCGACGAGGACCCGACCCGGCGGCACCGGGCCACCGCCTGGACCGTCTTCGGCATCCCGGACGCCCTCATGGCGGGGGACGCGATGTGCGCGCTGGCCCTGCGGCTGCTCGCCGAGGACCCCCACCCCGCCTCGGCGGCGGCCTCCGCGCGCCTCGCCGCCTGTGTCATCGAGCTCTGCGCCGGCCAGCAGGCCGACTGCGCCTTCGAGCAGCGCGATCCGCGCGAGGTCTCCCTCGACGAGTGCCTGACCATGGCCACCGCCAAGACCGGTGCCCTGCTCGGCTGTTCCTGCGCCCTCGGCGCGCTGTACGCGGGCGCGGGGGAGGAGGAGGTCGCGGCGATGGACGCCTTCGGCCGGGAGGCCGGTCTCGCCTTCCAGCTGATCGACGACCTCATCGGCATCTGGGGCGACCCGGATCGGACGGGCAAGCCGGCCGGCGCCGATCTCGTCGCCCACAAGAAGTCGCTTCCCGTGGTGGCGGCGCTGACCTCCGGCACCCGCGCCGGGGAGGAGCTGGCCGAGCTGTACGCGCTCCCGGCCCTGGACGCGGCGGCCGTACGGGCGGCTGCGGACGCCGTCGAGCGGGCCGGCGGCCGCGACTGGGCCCAGGCCCAGGCGGCCGAGCGCATGGGCCGCGCCGTGGAGCACCTGGCCGAGGCGGTGCCGGACCTGGCGGCGGCGGAGGATCTGCTGGCCCTCGCGGAGTTCGTCACGCGGCGGACGCGCTGATCACGCCTCCGGGACGATCCGGGTGACCACGGTCTCGATCATGTCGTCCAGGTCCCGGTCCCCGAGGAGGCCGGGGACGGTGAAGTGGTCGAGGAGCAGACCGGTGAGGGCGACGTAGAGCACCCGGACCGTGTCCGCGTCGCCCGGCATGCCCGAGTCGAGGTGGAGCCGGATGTTCAGGTCGAGGTCGGCCCGGAGCACCTCGGTGAACCGCTTCTGCAGTTCGGGTCGGCGCACGGCCTCCAGACGCAGCTCGAAGAGGCCCAGATAGCACGTGCGCTCGGCGGTCATGCGCCGGGCGAGCCACCGCATCAGCTCGACGACCAGTGCGCGGCTGGGCGTCGGGAGGAGCGCGGCGTCGATGGCGCCGGGCTCCGGGGTGAGTCGTACGAAGATCCGGTCCGCGACCTGGGAGAGCAGCCGGTCCCGGTCGCTGAAGTAGTTGGACGAGGTGCCCGTGGGGACCCCCGCCCGGGCGTCGACCGCCCGGAAGGTCAGCCCGCGGGCACCTTCGTCCGCCAGGACCTCGATCGCGGCGTCGAGCAGCGCCGCACGACGTTCCGGGTTTCTCGCCACGTCGGGCTCCTTCGGTAAAGGCCTTGCGCAACCACTACAGGTGAAGCACTATAGCTGTCGTGGTTGCGATCGCGGCCGCACCCCCCAGGACGAAGAGGACCGGTTTGCGCAAGCTCACCTACTACATCGCCTGCACCATCGACGGCTTCATCGGCGACCCCGAGGGCGATGCCACCTCCATGTTCAAGTACTCCGAAGGGCCCTACATGGCCTGGATGGGCACCGAGTACCCGGAGACCATTCCGACGCACGGCCGCGAGATGCTCGGCGTCGACGGCGAGAACCGGCACTTCGACACCGTCGTCCAGGGGCTGGGCTCGTACCAGCTCGCCCTGGACATCGGCGTCACCAGCCCGTACAACCACCTGCGCGAGTTCGTCGCCACCCGCTCGCTCACCGAGTCGCCCCACCCGAACGTCGAGCTGATCGCCGACGACCTCGTCGGCCGCGTCCGCGAACTCAAGGCCGAGGACGGCCCCCTGGGCATCTGGCTCTGTGGCGGCTCCACCCTCGCCGGCGAGCTCATCGAGGAGATCGACGAGCTGGTCATCAAGACGTACCCGCAGGTCTACGGCTCCGGCATGCCGATGTTCGGCGCGGGCTTCGAGCCCCGGGACTTCGAGCTCGGCGACGTCCGAGCCTTCGAGAACGGCGTGCTCGTCCGTACGTACACCAGGAAGCGTTAGCGGCGGGCGGCCTCGCGTGGGGCGGCCTACTCTGGATGCATGGGTGACGAGGCGACTCGCACGACGCGGGACCCCCTGGCCGAGCGTCACTGCCCGGCCTGCGGCGAACAGCTCGCCGTGCTGGCCACCCGGCACAAGGTCCTCGGGGCCTGGGTGCCGGAGTGGGAGGTGCAGCCCTGCCGCAACCCGAGGTGCCCGCTGCACGAGGGGGCGGAAGCCGCTACCACGCAGGTGACCGGCAAGAACGGCGAGAACGGGAGAAGTCCGGCCCCAGGGTGACCGGACGCGCGGCGGAGCCGGTCATACCGCTACAGTCCGCGCATGTCATCGGAGTCGACAGAAGTCTGGACCGGCTGGTACCGGGACCGCAGCGGCGCGGAAGCGATCGTCATCACGGCCGACGGGCGGCGCGTCGCCACCCGGATCAGGGGCGTCGAGTACGCGGGCGAGAGCTTCGCCGCGCTCGTCGCCGCCGAGGGGAGCGACGCGGCCCTCACGGGCTGCGTCCTGGAGTGGGACCTGCCGCTCCCCGTCGTCGTGGACGGCGCGGCACAGCAGGCCACGCTGGCCTGCCTGCTGACGCTCGGCGAGCGCGCCGACCTCAGCCTCACCCTGCACTACGGCGGAGCCGCCTTCGAGGCATGCGTCGCCGGGGGCGACTTCGAGGGGGCCCTGGAGCGGGTACGGCGCCAGCTGCCGCCCGGCGCGGACTTCGGCCGCCGGCTCCTCCAGGCGGCCTGAGACGAGGGACGGCGGCGCCCGGGGAGGGGCGCCGCCGCCACGGACGGGGCTTCGCGGTCAGCTCTCGGAGCGGAGGGGCCTCAGCCCTTGAAGCGGAGCCGCGTCAGCCCTCGGAGTCGACCCGCCTCAGCCCTTGAAGGCGGACGCGAGGCCGTAGCGCCACAGCTGGTCGACGCGTGAGCGCTCCTGCGCGTTCGGCTGGGCGTTCTGGCAGGACGTGCCGGGGCCGCCGCCCGACATCAACTCGCTGCACGGCCCGCTGTAGTGGTCCGGGAGCCCGAGGACGTGACCGGTCTCGTGGGCGGTGACCCGGGTCGAGTTGTACTGCTGGTTCTGCCGGTAGTCGAGGAAGATGTAGCCGCTGCCGTGGCCGTCGGTGCTGGCGTACGAGCCACGGGAGTCGTTGCCCTCGTAGTACGCGAAGTCCGGGTTGCTGCCCTCGACGAGCCGGACGTTCACCACCGAACTGTTCCATATCTGCGCGGAGCGGGCGATCTGGGTGCGGAAGGTCGGCGCGTTCGCCGCGCTGTAGACGACCGTGACGGCCGTCGCGCCCGGCGTCGCGGCCCGCTTCTTCGCCACCGACTTCACGACGGCGTCGAAGAAGGCCTGGTTGGCCTTGGCCTCCTCGGCCGAACCGGCGTACGCCACGGCGGCGTTGCCGGAGGCGACCGTGGTGCCCGTGCCGACCGCCGCCGCCGGAGTCGTACCGAGAGTGGCGGCGAGACCGAGGCCGAGTGCGGCGGTCAGCACGGAGGTGAGGACCTTGGGATGAGTCATGGGGGGCTCCTCCAGTTGGGTTCGGAGAGAGTCTCGGGGGAGCCGGCCCGCGAGCGGATGATGCCAGTCCCCGATAACCCCGTCGCATCACCCGGCTGACGTGCCTCAACTCCCTTGGAATGAAAGGTGATTGAGGGGCTCCGGGCGTCTGGTGCGACTCCGGGGAGCCGCCCTACCCTCGGGGCATGGAGCTGGAGGTGAGACATCTGCGCGCGCTCTGCGCCATCGCCGACACGGGCAGCCTGCACAAGGCGGCCCGTCAACTGGGCATGAGCCAGCCCTCGTTGACCACCCAGCTGCGCCGCATCGAGAACTCCCTCGGCGCGGAGCTCTTCTCCCGCGGCCGCACCGGCTGCCGCCCCACCCCGCTCGGCCGCTCCCTGCTCAGCCGGGCCCGCCCCCTCGTCGCCGACATGGCCGCGCTCGTCACCGAGACCCGGGCCGCGGCCGCCCGCGCCGACGGCGACGGGCTCCGCGTCGGCTCCACCGCCAGCCGGGCGTTACCGGGCTGGCTGCGCCGGCTCCGGCAGCGGCTGCCCGGCACGGACGTCGGCCTGCGGGTGGACGTCTCCGCGAACGCGCTGCTGCGCACGGTCGCCGCCGGGCAGCTCGACGTCGCCTTCGTGCACGAGGTGGAGGGCTGCCCGCTGCGGATCCCCGAGGGCCTCACGGGCCGGGTCCTCGTCGCCCGCGAACCGCAGTTCGTCTCCATGGCCCCCGGCCACCCGGCCGCCGCCCGGCCCGTCGTGGACCTCGCCGACCTCGCCGCCGACCACTGGATGGTCGACCCGACCGTCGACGGCGAATGGGACGGCCTCCGCCGGGTCCTCGGCGCCGCGGGCATCGACCCGCCCGTGCTGCACGGCGACTACCACACGGCCGCCTCGCTCATCGTCCTCGGCGAAGCCGTCGCCCCCTGCCAGCCCACCTCGGTCCCGCGCGAGGACATGGCCATCCGCCCCCTGCGCGGCGACCCGCTGGGGGTCCGTCTCCTCCTGTACGCACGCCCGGGGGCGCCCCTGGACGTCCTGTACGCCGAACTCGCGGCGGCCTACCGGGAGGTGGCCCTGCGGGCGGCCCCGTACCGCGAGTGGCTCCGCCGCCGGGGCGCGACGGCCACGCTGCCGGCGGGACCGTGCATGATGACCGTATGAGCGAAGATCCCGGCCAGGCAGAGGTGCGCCACGCACGCCCGGAGGACCTGCCCCGCGTCGTCGAACTGATCGCCGAGCACGCCGCGTACGAGAAGGCGGCACCTCCGGCCCCCGGCCTCGCGGAGCGACTGACCGGCCTCCTCTTCGGCCCCGAGAGGCCCCGGCTCCGCTGCTTCGTCGCCGTCCTCCCGGACGGCACCCTCGCGGGGTACGCCACCTGCGCCCCGGAGCTCTCCACCTGGGACGGCACGGAGTACCTCCACATGGACTGCCTCTACCTCGCGGAGCCCTCCCGCGGCCACGGCCTTGGCCCCCTCCTCATGGCGGCCCTCCGCGCAGAGGCCCGTGCCCTCGGCCTCCCGGAACTCCAGTGGCAGACCCCCGTCTGGAACGAGGGCGCGATCCGCTTCTACGACCGCCTGGGCGCCACGTCCAAGGAGAAACGGCGGTACACGCTCCCGGCGGAGGCGTAGCGCCGCCCGGGCCGGCGGTCAGTCGGCGCAGTTGTGATAGGCGACCACCAGCCAGCCGTCGTCGCCCGTGCGCTCCAGCGCCCAGGTCACGCGGACCCAGCGGTCGTCCGGGACGTCGGTCTCGCCGGCCAGGACGACGGTGCTGCGGGCGAGGACGACGGCCGCGTCGCGGGACTCGCCGAGGAACCGCACGCTGTGGACCTCGTCGCGGATGGTCGAGCCCTTCAGGGGGCCTTCGAAACCGGCGGCCATCGCGGCCCGGATCCGCTCGCGGCCGTCGCGGAAGGAGCCGGGCAGGGCCGCGGTCGCGTCGGGGGCGTAGTGGGCGACGAAGGCGTCGGCGTCGTGGGCCGCCCACGCCTCGTACACGGCGTCGATCACGGACCGCACCTGCTGCTCGGCGGCGGTGTCCTGCGTGGTCGTCGTCGTGACCATGGTGTCCTCCTGGACGGTCGAGGGGATGTCCCCGGTACGTACCGGGGAGGCGTCCGGAATTCATCGCGGCCGTCCGCCCGTTCGGCGATGACTCTCGGGAGGCCCGCCGGTACGTACGGAGATCACCGCACCGAGAGAGGCAGGCATGGCCACCACGAGCACCCACCCCGGCGAACGGGCCGCCGAGTTCGCCCGCAGCACCGACCCGCACCGCCGGGAGCTCCTGGCCTACTGCTACCGCATGCTCGGCTCCGCGCACGAGGCCGAGGACCTCGTGCAGGACACCCTGCTGCGCGCCTGGCGCGCGTTCGACCGCTACGACGCCCGGCGCGCGAGCGTACGCACCTGGCTGTACCGGATCGCCACCAACGTGTGCCTCACCGCCCTGGACACCCGCACCCGCCGCCCCCTGCCCAGCGGCCTCGGCGCACCCGACGAGGACCCTTTGACGCCCCTGGAGTTCGCACCGGAGGTGCCGTGGCTCCAGCCGATTCCGGACGCGTGGCTCGCGGACCCGGGCCAGGTGGTCGCCGCCCGCGGCACCCTGCGCCTAGCGTGGGTCGCCGCCGTGCAGTTCCTGACCGCCCGCCAGCGGGCCGTGCTGGTCCTGCGCGACGTCCTCGACTGCTCGGCCGCCGAGACCGCGGAGCTCCTCGACACCACCCCGGCGGCGGTCAACAGCGCCCTCCAACGCGCCCGGGCCCGGCTCGCCGAGGCCGGCGTCAGCGAGACGGGGGTGACGGAGGAGGCCGCCGACCGGCGGGTGGTGGACCGGTACGCGGCCGCCTTCGAGAAGGCGGACATCGGTGCGCTCACCGCACTGCTCGCCCACGACGCGATCCTGGAGATGCCGCCGGTCCGCACCTGGTTCACCGGCCGCGACCGGTACGCGGGCTTCATGCACTGGGTGTACGAGGCGAACGGCACCGACTGGCGCGTCCTGCCCACCGCGGCGAACGGCCAGCCCGCGATGGCGGCCTACGTACGCCTCACCGACACCGCCCACCGCCTGCACACCCTCCAGGTCTTCGACGTCGCCGACGGCCGCATCACGCGCAACACGGTCTTCCAGGACCCCACCACCCTCGCGGCCTTCGACCTCCCGGACACCCTCCCTCCGCTCCACTGAAAGCCCGCAACAAAAAGACCGCACCCGGCCGCCCTGGACGCCGTGCTTCGGCGCCCTGCGAACCGGGTGCGGTCGGAGACCGGGGGAAGATCAGGCCTTCTTGGTCTCCCAGAAGATGCGGTCGATCTCGGCGATGAGCTCCAGCGCCTTCTCGCCCGTCTTCGGGTCCGTGGACGCCTTGGCGGCCGAGAGGGCCTTCAGGGTGTCGTTGACCAGCTGGTTGAGCTCGGGGTACTTCTCGAAGTGCGGGGCCTTGAAGTAGTCGCTCCAGAGCACCGAGACGTGGTGCTTGGCGAGCTCCGCGCGCTGCTCCTTGATGACCGTGGCGCGCGCACGGAAGTGCGGGTCGTCGTTGGCCAGGTACTTCTCCTGGACAGCCTTGACGGACTCGGCCTCGATGCGGGCCTGGGCGGGGTCGTACACGCCGCACGGGAGGTCGCAGTGGGCGCTGACCTTCACCTTGGGGGCAAACAGGCGGGAGAGCATTGAGCCGTCCTTCCTCGTGATCGTCTTCTCAGGTGGGACATTACTCGGTGAGAAGGGCGTTTTCGCGGGCGCCCCCTGGGGCTTAGGTCAAAAGTCCAGGGTCACCATGGGACTCGTGTACGAGTGGACGAGCGGACGCACGAGCGGATCGGGAGGTGCCGGATGGCGCGGTCGGGGCGGGAGCAGGCGGAGGAGGCCGGTGCGCCGTTCGGGATCGCCGAGGTGACGGGCGTTTCGATGGTGCCCACGCTGCTGCACGGCGACCAGCTGCTCGTGCAGTACGGGGCGCGGCTGCGGGCCGGCTGTGTGGCCGTGCTGCGGCATCCGCTCCAGCAGGATCTGCTCATCGTGAAGCGGCTGATCGAGCGACGCGACGGCGGCTGGTGGGTGCTGGGTGACAATCCGGACGCCGAGGGGGACAGCCGGGTCTTCGGGGCCGTACCGCCCGAGCTGGTTCTCGGGCGGGTGCGGGCGCGGTACCGGCCGGTGACGCCGGGGCGTCAGCGGTCGGCGGGGGTGATGCTCTCCTGGCTGGTGTCCTCGGTGAGGCCGGTGTGGTCCGACCGTTCGGCCTCCAGGCGCTTGCGGGCCCGGTAGGCGGCCACGTTGGCCCGGGTCGCGCAGCGGTCCGAGCAGTAGCGGCGGGAGCGGTTGGTGGAGGTGTCCAGGTAGGCGTTGCGGCAGGGCGGGGCCTGGCAGAGGCCGAGCCGGTCGGCGCCGAACTCCGTGAGGTGGAAGGCGAGGCCCATCGCCGAGATGGCGGCGTAGCCCGTCGTCGCGTTCGAGGAGTGGTCGGCGAGGTGCATGTGCCAGCGGGGCCGGCCCTCCTCGTCGAGGGTGTCGTGCCCGGAGATCTGCGGGCTGACCGGGAACTCCAGGAGGAGGGAGTTGAGGAGGTCGACCGCGCCCGTGTGGTCGCCTTCGTCGGCCGCGGCGAAGACCGCGCGCAGCCGGGCCCGGACCGTGCGGAAGCGCGGCAGGTCCGCCTCGGTGACCCGCCGGGCCATCTGGGTGGCGGGGCCGAAGAGCTCCCGGAGCACCTCGACGGAGGTCAGGGTGTCCTTGCCGCGGGCCGGTTCCTCGGTGTTGACCAGACGTACGGCGAAGTCCGAGTAATGGGCCAGTTCCACTTGTAGTCCTTACTTCGGCGGGCTAGTGTCTCGGTCGGAGGGGGTAACGGCTGTGTCCCCTTCGAGGGTATTACGAATGGTAGGGCCGACGCGGGGAGGAACGACCATGACCGGAACCGACTGGGCGGACTGGCAGCGGAGCTGGGACCGTCAGCAGGAGTGGTACATGCCGGACCGCGAGGAGCGGTTCGGCGTGATGCTCGACATGGTCGAGGCGCTCGTGGGGCCGGAGCCCCGCGTCCTCGACCTCGCGTGCGGTACGGGGAGTATCACGAGCCGGCTCCTCCAGCGGTTCCCCGGGGCCACCAGTACCGGCGTCGACCTCGACCCGGCCCTCCTCGCCATCGCCGAGGGCTCCTTCGCGGGCGACGAGCGCGTCACCTTCGTGGCCGCCGACCTCAAGGACCCCGCGTGGGCCGCGAGCCTGCCCCACGAGACGTACGACGCCGTCCTGACCGCCACCGCGCTCCACTGGCTCCACAGCGGGCCCCTGACGGCCCTCTACGGACAGCTCGCCGGTCTCGTGCGGGACGGCGGGGTCTTCATGAACGCCGACCACATGATCGACGAGTCCACGCCCCGTATCAACGCCGCCGAGCGGGCCCGGCGGCACGCGCGCATGGACCGCGAGAAGGCCGCCGGGGTCCTCGACTGGGCCGACTGGTGGGCCCTCGCCGCGAAGGACCCGGTCCTCGCCGAGCCCACCGCCCGTCGCTTCGAGATCTACGGCGAGCACGCCGACGGCGACACGCCCTCCGCCGGCTGGCACGTCGACACGCTCCGCGCCGCCGGCTTCGCCGAGGCCCGGCCGGTCTGGGCCTCGCCCTCCGACGTCCTGGTCCTCGCCGTGAGGTAGCGCGGATGCGAGGAAGGGGCGGTACGGGTCTCCCGTACCGCCCCTTCCGTGCGACTTACAGCACCTTCGAGAGGAACGCCTTGGTGCGGTCCTGCTGCGGGTTCGTCAGGACGTCCCGCGGGTTGCCCGACTCGACCACCACGCCGCCGTCCATGAAGACCAGCGAGTCGCCGACCTCACGGGCGAAGCCCATCTCGTGCGTGACGACGATCATCGTCATGCCCGACTCGGCCAGGTCCCGCATGACGTCGAGGACGTCACCCACGAGCTCCGGGTCGAGCGCCGAGGTCGGCTCGTCGAAGAGCATCAGCTTCGGCTCCATCGCCAGCGCGCGGGCGATCGCCACGCGCTGCTGCTGGCCGCCGGAGAGCTGCGACGGGTAGTTGCCCATCTTGTCCCGCAGGCCGACCCGGTCGAGCAGGCGCTCGGCCCGCTCGCGCGCCACCGCCTTGGACTCGCCCTTCACCTGGATGGGCGCCTCCATGACGTTGGCCAGGGCCGTCATGTGCGGGAAGAGGTTGAAGCGCTGGAAGACCATGCCGATGTCACGGCGCTGGACCGCGACCTCGCTGTCCTTCAGCTCGTAGAGCTTGTCGCCCTTCTGCTTGTAGCCCACCAGCTGGCCGTCGACGGACAGCCGGCCGCCGTCGATGCGCTCCAGGTGGTTGATGCAGCGCAGGAAGGTCGACTTGCCGGAGCCGGAGGGGCCGACGAGGCAGAAGACCTCGCCGTTCTGCACCTCCAGGTCGATGCCGCGGAGGATGTGGGCCGCGCCGTAGGACTTGTGGACGCCCTCTGCCTTGACCATGGTCTGACCGGTCATGCCGATGCCTCCGGGGAACGCTTGAACGTGGTCAGGTTGGCCTTGACCCGCTGGAACGGAGTGGGCGGCAGGTTACGCGTCGAACCGCGGGCGAAACGCCGCTCCAGGTAGTACTGGCCGATGCTGAACACGCTGGTCAGCGCCAGGTACCAGATGGAGGCCACGAACAGCATCTCCATCACGGCGCCGGCCGTGTTGCCGATGTTGGACGAGGCACGCAGCAGTTCGGTGTACTGCACGGCCGAGACCAGGGACGAGGTCTTCAGCATGTTGATGAACTCGTTGCCCGTCGGCGGCACGATCACCCGCATGGCCTGCGGGAGCACGATGCGGCCCATGGTCTTCGTCTGGGACATGCCCAGCGCGTGCGCGGCCTCGGTCTGGCCCTCGTCGACCGACTGGATGCCGGCGCGGACGATCTCCGCCATGTAGGCGCCCTCGTTCAGGCCGAGGCCGAGCAGGGCCACCATGAACGGCGTCATGACGTCCACGGTCTCGTTCTTGTAGATCGGACCGAGGTTGATGTAGTGGAAGATCAGCGACAGGTTGAACCAGACCAGCAGCTGGACATAGACCGGGGTGCCGCGGAAGAACCAGATGTAGAGCCAGGCGACCGCACCGGTCACCGGGTTCTTGGAGAGCCGCATCACGGCGAAGACGATGCCGAGGACGAGGCCCAGCGCCATGGACGCGATGCTGATGATGATGGTGTTCCACATGCCGTCGATGACGGAGGGGTCGAACACCTTGTCCCACACGGTGTCCCAGACGACGTCGCCCTGGGAGAAGGCGAAGACGAGCCATCCGAGGAGGACGACGACCACGACGCCGGAGACCCAGCGGCCGTAGTGCCGCACGGGGATGGCCTTGATCGCCTCGTACGGGACGCCCGAGGGGGTGGGCCCGGCCGGAGCGGCGGCCGGGTCCTTGCTGAACTTGTCAGTCATGACGACTGCCCTTCAGTGGTACGAGGAGAGGTCACTTGCCGGCGTTGATCGTGGCCGACTTGACCGCGCTGTCCTCGACGTCCCACTTCTTCAGGACCTCCGCGTAGGAGCCGTCCTTGATGATCGCGTCGAGCGCCTCCTTGACGGCGTCGCGCAGCTGGGTGTTGTCCTTCGAGACGCCGATGCCGAAGAGGCCGACGTCGCTCTGGCTGCCGACGACCTCGAAGTCGTTGCCGCCGCCCGAGGTCTTCGCGATGTACGCGGCGACCGGGTAGTCGTTCAGGTCGGCGACCGCGCCGCCGGCCTTCACGCGGGTCTGGGCCTCGGCGTCGGTGTCGAAGGCCTGGATCGTCAGCTTCTTGTCGCCGCACTTGGTGGCCTGCGCCTTGAAGGTGTCCT
Source organism: Streptomyces sp. NPDC002825 (assembly GCF_040295385.1). Lineage (NCBI taxonomy): Bacteria > Bacillati > Actinomycetota > Actinomycetes > Kitasatosporales > Streptomycetaceae > Streptomyces > Streptomyces sp. NPDC002825. Next base: position 169,633 of record NZ_JBEOVH010000009.1, on the reverse strand, counting down.
CGTAGATCGTGCCGCGCTGGACGGCGACGGTCTTGCCGCAGAGGTCGTCGAGGGAGTTGATGTTCTGCGGGTTGCCCTTCTTGACCAGCAGGGAGACGCCGGAGCTGAAGTAGTCGACGAAGTCGATGCCCTTGCCGATCTTCTTCCCGTTGTCGTCCAGGCCCTCCTGGCGCTTCTTGTTGTCCGTCATCGCGGACATGATCAGCTGCTGACGGCCGGTGTAGATCGAGGTGATCAGGCCGTCGAAGGTGCCCGAGACGAACTCGAGCTTGACGCCGAGCTGCTTGCTGAGGGCCGCCCCGAGGTCCGGGTCGATGCCGACGATCTTGCCGCCGTCGGTGTACTCCATCGGGGCGTACGAGGCGTCCGTGCCGACCTTGATGACGCCCGACTTCTGGATGTCGGCGGGGAGCTTCGAGAAGAGCGGGGCCTTGCTCGCGGAGGCGGAGCCGGTCTCCTTGGTGGAGCCACCGCTCTCGGTCTGGTCGCCACAGGCGGTCAGCAGCATCGAGCCGGCGACCGCGATGGCGGCGACCGCGGCAAGACGGGAAGTGCGGGTCTTGGCGGTCGTACAGCGCGTGGAGCGTGCGGTCATGGTCGGGTTCCTCCGGCGTGTGAGGGAGCTGCCAGGTGTCGCGGACATCTCTTCGAGTGTCGCGACCTCGTGTGATTACGGCATCTTGCCATTCGGACTGCCACAAACCGACGGCCTCGGATGTCAAAATCGGATAACGGGTGACCCCGAAATCGCTACAGGCCGGTACATCAGGGCCGGATCTTCTTCGGGATCCCTTCCCCCTCACCGAAAAATCTGCGGTTCATCTCGCCATTCGGACGATGGGAAGGCCGCCAATCGGGTGCGGAAACCATCTATCGGGACATCGGGTGACGTGTCGTTCTCCGTCCGTGTCCGGACGCGCTCGGTATGAGTCGCGTCACCGAACGGATATGGACTCGTCTGCGGTGCCGTCCGTCCGGTAAGAAGGATCCTTACACCCCTCATCCGGGGCTCAGGGCGCGTTGTGCGGCGCGCCCGCGCGGCTGCCAGACACGGCGGCCGCGGGACCCGCCCACCGCTCCACACCAGGAGCGGCCAACCCTCAATGAAGCAGACTTAAGGGGTCATCCCAATGGCAGCGGAGATCGTCAATCCTCGCAATGACAGTGGTACGGAAGGAGCTCCCGAGGAGCCCTTCGATCCTGTCTTCGCCCTTCACCGGGGCGGCAAGATGGCCGTGCAGGCCACCGTTCCCGTCCGTAACAAGGACGACCTGTCCCTCGCGTACACCCCCGGCGTCGCCAAGGTGTGCACCGCGATCGCCGAGCAGCCCGAGCTGGTCAACGACTACACCTGGAAGTCCCAGGTCGTGGCCGTCGTGACCGACGGCACCGCGGTGCTCGGCCTCGGCGACATCGGCCCGGAGGCCTCCCTCCCGGTCATGGAGGGGAAGGCGATCCTCTTCAAGCAGTTCGGCGGCGTGGACGCGGTCCCGATCGCCCTCGCCACCACCGACACCGACGAGATCGTCGAGACCGTCGTCCGCCTCGCCCCGTCCTTCGGCGGAGTGAACCTGGAGGACATCTCGGCCCCGCGGTGCTTCGAGATCGAGCGCAAGCTCCAGGAGCGCCTCGACATCCCCGTCTTCCACGACGACCAGCACGGCACCGCCATCGTCACCCTCGCCGCCCTGCGCAACGCGGCGAAGCTGACCGGCCGGACCCTCGGCGACCTGCGCGGTGTCATCTCCGGCGCCGGCGCGGCCGGTGTGGCCATCGCCAAGTTCCTCCTGGAGGCCGGCCTCGGCGACGTCGCCGTCGCCGACCGCAAGGGCATCGTCAGCCGCGACCGCGAGGACCTCACGGACGTCAAGCGCGAGATCGCCGAGCTCACCAACAAGGCGGGCCTCAGCGGCTCCCTGGAGAGCGCCCTGGCCGGCGCGGACGTCTTCATCGGCGTCTCCGGCGGTACGGTCCCCGAGGCGGCCGTCGCCGCCATGGCCCCGAACGCCTTCGTGTTCGCCATGGCCAACCCGAACCCCGAGGTCCACCCCGACGTCGCGCACAAGTACGCGGCCGTCGTGGCGACCGGCCGTTCGGACTACCCGAACCAGATCAACAACGTCCTCGCGTTCCCCGGCATCTTCGCCGGCGCGCTCCAGGTCCGGGCCTCCCGGATCACCGAGGGCATGAAGATCGCCGCGGCCAACGCCATCGCCGACGTCGTCGGTGACCAGCTCGCCGCCGACTGCGTGATCCCGTCGCCGTTCGACGAGCGGGTCGCCCCGGCCGTCGCGGCCGCGGTCGCCGCTGCCGCCCGCGCGGAGGGCGTCGCGCGCCGCTGACGCGCTCAGTCGTGCCGAAGGGCCCCGCCCGGTTCGTTCCGACGAACCGGCCGGGGCCCTTTGCGTGGGGCGGAAGGGGGGATGGGCCGACAGGTGCGCCGATGGTGTACCGCAAGGGTGTACCGGCGGGTGGAGTTCAGGCGGGGCTGGTCGGACCCGGTGGCGGAGGTTGGGTCGCGGGTGGTCGGACCGGGAGGCGGAGGTTGGGCCGGGGGTGGTCGGACCGGGAGGCGGAGGTTGGGCCGGGGGTGGTCGGACCGGGAGGCGGAGGTTGGGCCGGGGGTGGTCGGACCCGGCGGCGAGGGTTGGGCCGCGGGCCGTGGGACCCCGCCGCGGGGTGAGGGACATGCGTCACAGTGAGGTGCGGTTCCGTCACGCACCCGCGGGCCCCTAGGGTCAGGGCCATGTTCGCTGCCTACGCTGCCCGAATCGACCGCGACCAGCCCCTGAACGGCCTCGAATTGGGCGAACGCCCCGAGCCCGAGGCGCGTCCCGGCTGGACCACCGTCACCGTCAAGGCCGCCTCCCTCAACCACCACGACCTGTGGTCGCTGCGCGGGGTCGGACTGCCCGAGGAGAAGCTGCCGATGATCCTCGGCTGCGACGCCGCCGGCATCGACGAGGACGGCAACGAGGTCGTCCTGCACTCCGTCATCGGCCAGACGGGTCACGGCGTGGGGCCGAACGAGCCCCGCTCCATCCTCACCGAGCGCTACCAGGGAACCTTCGCCGAGCGCGTGAGCGTTCCCTCCTGGAACGTGCTGCCCAAGCCGAAGGAGCTGTCCTTCGAGGAGGCCGCCTGCCTCCCGACCGCCTGGCTGACCGCGTACCGCATGCTCTTCACCAACGCCGGCGTACGGCCCGGGGACTCCGTGCTCGTGCAGGGCGCGGGCGGCGGCGTCGCCACCGCCGCGATCGCCCTCGGCAAGGCGGCCGGCCTGCGGGTCTTCGCCACCAGCCGCGACGAGGCCAAGCGCAAGCGGGCCGTCGAGCTCGGCGCCGTCGAGGCGTACGAGCCGGGGGCGCGGCTCCCGCAGCGGGTGGACGCCGTCATCGAGACCGTCGGCGCCGCCACCTGGTCGCACTCGGTCAAGTCGCTGCGGCCCGGCGGCACGCTCGTCATCTCGGGCGCCACGAGCGGCGACCGGCCCTCGCACGCCGAGCTGACCCGGATCTTCTTCCTGGAGCTGAAGGTCGTCGGCTCGACGATGGGCTCCAAGGACGAGCTGGAGGACCTGCTGTCGTTCTGCGCGGCCACGGGCCTGCGGCCGGTGATCGACGAGGTCCTGCCGCTGGACCGGGCGCGGGAGGGCTTCCAGAAGATGGCCTCCGGCGAGCTCTTCGGGAAGATCGTCCTGAAGACCTCGTGACGACCCCTTGATACGGGTCGGTCGACCTGATGAGATCTCCGGCACGCGAAACGTGAACATCGCTCACCTTGTCGTGCCACCTTCCCGTGCCGGAGGTCCACCTTGTTGCGAACCACCCTCGCGGCGACCGTCGTCGTCGCCTCGCTGCTCGCCCCGACCAGCGCCCGGGCGGAGACCGCCGGTGACGCGATACCCGCCGTCACCGACGCGCACGGCCGGGTCCTCACCCTGCGCGGCTGGAACGTCGGGGACAAGGCCCACAGCGGTGACGCCGCCCTCTCCTCGATCACCGAGAAGCACTTCCGCGACATGCGGGCCAAGGGCTTCAACACGGCCCGGCTCCTGGTCTTCTGGGACGACCTGGAGCCCCGGCCCGGCCAGTACAGCCAGACGTACCTCCGCAAGATCGAACAGGTCCTGGACTGGGCCGCCAGGTACGACGTCAAGGTCGTCCTCGACGCCCACCAGGACGTCTTCGGGCCCGCGTTCGGCCACCGGGGCGTGCCCGCCTGGGCCACCAGGACCGACGGGCTGCCCTTCACCCCGCACCCCGACGACTGGTTCTCCGAGTACTTCGAGCCCGCCGTCCAGCGCGCCTTCACCCACCTCTACGAGGACGAGGACCTGCGGCTCGCCCAGGCCCGCATGTGGCGGGTGCTCGCCGACCGCTTCCAGGACCACCCGGCCGTCCTCGGCTACGACCTGATCAACGAGCCGATGGGCGAGCTGCGCGAGGGCGAGGACCTGGCCACGGCCGCCCGGCGCATCGAACGGGACCAGATCACCCCGATGTACAACCGCCTCGCGGACGCGGTCCGTTCGGCCGACGAGGACGGGTGGCTCTTCGTCGAACCGACCCCGATCGTCGGCGAGGGCGTGCCCACGGGACTGGGGAAGGTCGACGACCCGAAGGTGGTCTACGCCCCGCACTTCTACAACAGCACCATGGAGGCGGGCGGCGACTACGACCCCTCGGCCGGCTGGATCGAGGACTACGAGGCGGCGGTCACGCTGTACCCCAAGGAGTACAAGGTGCCCGTGGTCGTGGGGGAGTGGGGGCCGCTCAACAACTCCCTTCCGAACATGAACCGCTTCTACCGCGAGGCCATGGCCTCCCTCGGCCGCTACGGCTCCGGCTGGACCGGGTGGGAGTGGTGCTACGGCGGCGGCTACTGCGCCGTGGACGCCACCGGAGCCTTCCGTACGAACAAGGAGCTGACCGCCGAGCCCTACGCGGAGGCGGTCGCCGGCACGGTCCGCTCCACCTCGTACGACCCGGGGGCCGGGGTCTACCGTCTCACCTACGACGCGGCCGGCCGGCGCGGCTCCCGCCTCACCGAGCTCTCCCTGCCGCCCGGCGGCTGGCGGGTGACGGCCCGCGGCGGCGCACTCGTCCTCCGCAAGGACCGCTCCAGGGCCTGGATCCTCTCGGCCCCGAACGCCCGGGTGACGGTGACGGCGACGCGAGGCTGACGACGGCGCTCCTCGCCGTGCGGCCCGAGCGGCGACCTCGCGGGGTGGCCGTCAGGGCTTTCTCCGGGGGTTCAGCAGGGCCGTGATGCGGAGGGCCGCCGTCGACAGGTGGCGGCGGGTCTCCGTCAGCTGGTCCTGCGTCACCCCGTGGTCGCGGGCCGCGTCGCGGATCTCGTCGCGGAAGCGGTCGAGGAGCCGGTCGAGGTCGCGGGCCGGGTCGCCCGTGCCCGCCGTGTCCCGCGCCCACTCCGGCACCTCGCCGGCGAGCGCTTCGTCGGCGGGGACTCCGCCGGCGAGGGTCTCGTCGGTGAGGGCGTCCTCGGACGGGGTCTTCGTGAACGGCGACTCCTGCGAGGCGGCCTTCGGGTGTGTGGTGCCCGCCACCAGGTCGCCGAGCTGCGCCGTGATGCCCGAGATCCCCTCCCAGACCCCCTTGGGCCAGTCGCCCCGCGAGAACCGGTCCTGGAACTCCTCCTGGACCTGCTGGGCGATGCGCTGGAACTCCTTCGCCTGCCGCCGCGCCGACTGGGCCTCCTCGCGGGCCTCGCGGGCCTGCTGCTTCCACTCCTGCTTGAACCGGCGCATCTCCTCCTTGGCCTCGGCGAACGAGGGGGGCTCCGCCGCGCGGTTCTGCCCCGCGGCCGCTCGCATCTCGCTGCGGACCCGGCCGGCCGCCCCGCGCACGTCCTCGCGGATCTCCGCCGCCAGCTCCGAGACCGACTCGCGGATCTCCCGCTCCAGGTCGTCCAGTTCGGCGCCGCGCCCGGCCAGCTCGGCGCGGCCCGCGTCGGTGATCGAGTAGACCTTGCGGCCGCCCTCGCTGGCGTGGGTGACGAGCCCCTCGGCCTCCAGCTTGGCGAGGCGCGGGTAGACCGTGCCCGCCGAGGGCGCGTACAGCCCCTGGAAGCGCTCCTCCAGGAGTCTGATCACCTCGTACCCGTGGCGCGGCGCCTCGTCGAGCAGCTTGAGGAGATACAGGCGGAGACGTCCGTGGGCGAAGACGGGCGGCATGTCAGAGCACCTTTCCGGTCGAGGAGGCAGCGGACGAGGGGGCGGCTTCGCCGTCCTCCTCGGGCTCGGGGCGGCGGAGCAGGGCGATGGAGCCGGAGACGGTCGTCGCCTTGAGCGTGCCCCGGCCCGAACCGAGCGTGCCGGTGATGGACTTGGCGCCCCACTGGCCCCCCACCCGCAGGTCCTCGAAGGCGTTCGACACGGCGCCGCTCGTGGTGCTCGCCTCGACCCGGGCGTCGGCCGGGTGCGGGAGCCGGATGGCGACCTCGCCCGAGACGCTGGTGAGCCGGATGTCGGCGGGCGGTCCGTCGAGCCGGGCCGGGTCGAGGTCGATGACCATGTCGCCGCTGACCGTGTCGGCCTTCACGGAGGAGCCCGCGCCCTCGATCACCGTCACGTCGCCGGTCACGGAGCTGACGCGCAGCGCGCCGGTGACCGACTGGGCCTCCAGACTGCCCGACACGCTCTCGGCGCGGACCGGGCCGGACAGTCCGAGGAGCGTCGTGTCGCCCGTGACGCCGCGCACCTCCGTACGCCCTCTGATCCCCGTGACGACGGCCTCGGCGCCGACCACGCCCACCTCGACGTCGATGCCCGCCGGGACGGCCACGGAGACCACGGCCCGACGCCGGTGCTCCCTGCGCTCGAACCACTTGAGGATGCTCTTCCAGTGCAGGTCCTCGTAGGTCACGGTCAGCGTGGAGCCGTCCTGCGTCACGATCAGCGGCGGACCCTCGATCTCGGAGATCTCCACCCGGGCGGAACTCTCGTCCGTCCCCACCACGTTCACCGCGCCGTTGACGATGCGGACCTGCAGGAGCGTCACGGGGTCGGCCGGAGCCAGCTTCGTCGGCTCGGTGACGGACCACTCTGTCATGGTGCTGACCTCCCGTATCGGCAACGCAACATATCGCGTCTCTCGATAGACACGATATATCGCGGTCCATCGAAGTCAACCCTGACTCATCCCTGACAGGGGAGGGGGCAATACGCGTCGTACGCGGACAAATTGGCCTAGCGTAGGGCCCATGAACGCGACATCCGGACCGCGCCCCGTCGGAGCCCTGCTGCTCTGCCGCGCCGAGCCCCCGGCGGTCCGGCCGCCGGCCCAACTCCTACGGGAACAGCTGCTCCTCGCCCCCGCCGGCGCCGAATGGAGCGTGCTCGTACCGGAGGGGAAGCCCTGGCTGCACGGCGGGGAGCCGGTCGAACAGGTCGTCACCGGCTGGGCCACCGCCCTCGCCGTCTCGGCCGCCGGCTGGCCCGTCGTCGCGCTCTGGTGGGACCGCGACCGGGCCGGCCTCACGCTCGCCGCCGGCTTCCGCCGCACGGTCGGCTACACCTGGCTCGCGGACGGCACCCCCGTCGGCGAGGACGAGGCCATGCGCACCTTCGCCGCCCGGCTCGCCCTCGATCCCGTCCTGGACGTCCAGGCCCTCGAACCGCTCACCGAGCCCGACCCGGACGCCGACGCCCACACCCGGCTGCTCGGCGTCGTCGCGGTCCTCGCCCGCGCCGGACTCGCCCTGCCCACCGGGATCGTCCCGGGCGAGAACGCCGACCGGCTCCGCTCCGTCGCCCTCGCCCAGGGCGCGGAGCAGCTCGAATGGTCGGGCTGGAGGGATGCCGTACGCGCGGAGCTCGACGTGGTGGAGGGCGGTCCCCTCGGCCCGTACCTGCGCGGCCCCAAGGCGCGCGTACTGGGCGGGGTGCAACTCCTCGCGGGGGTGCCGCTGCTGATCTGGGGCGCCGGCCGGCGCAGCGGCGGCTGGGCGACGGCCGGGGCGCTGCTCGTCGCGCACGGCGCGTTCGGGATCGCCTACGACCGGCTGCGGGAGCGGTGACCCCGCAGCCGGAGGGGGTTCCTACTCGTCGTCGTCCTCGTCGTCGTCCAGACGGGCCAGCCAGGTCGCGAGGCGCTCGACGGGCACCTCGAAGTCGGGGTTGAGGTCGACGAACGTCCGCAGCTGCTCGGCGAGCCACTCGAAGGTGACCTCCTCCTCGCCTCGCCGCTTCTCCAGTTCCTCGATGCCACGGTCGGTGAAGTACATGCGATCAGGATAGGCCGTACCCCTCACGTCCCCTGTCGCCCGTCAGTCCCACCGATTAGCCTTCTGGATCCAACATCGCTTCGGGGAGCGGGGGCCGCTGTGGCACACGGGATCGCTCGGATTCGACTGGACGACGGAACGCCCGTCTGGGCGCGGGTCAGCGACGCGGAGGAGCTCGGCCGGGGCGGCGGCTTCCAGGACACCGGCGTCAGGGACCGGGTGGTCTCGATGGCCGGCGGGCTCACGGACGTGGTGCGCGGGGTCGTCGGCTCCCTGCGCGCGGGGCTCGACCCGCAGGGGCCGGTGGAGGTCGCCGTCAGCTTCGGCATCGAGCTCTCGGCGCAGTCCGGCAAGGTGATCGGCGTCCTCGCGGACGGCGCGGGCAAGGCCTCCGTGAACGTCTCGCTCACCTGGACCGAACCGGGCCCGGCGACGGCCACGGCGGCGACGTCCGGATCCGAGGCCACGTCCGGATCCGAGGCGACGTCCGGCTCCGGGGTGCCGGCCGAAGCGGGCGCGACGGCCGGAACGACCCCGACGGCCGCCGACCCCGCGCCGGTGCCCGCGCCCGCGCCCGGCTCCGCCGGAGCGGAGGCCGTGGAGCGGCGCTCAGGCATCGTCCCGCAGCGGCGCCCGGCGGCCGATGGCACGGCATGAGCGCCTTCGACGCTCTCGTGCGCCCCGCACTCGTACGCATCGGGGCTCCCGACGGCGGGTATGACCCGCACGGCGACCAGTTCTGGGGCACCGGCTTCTTCATCGCCCCCGGCTGGGTGCTGACGTGCGCCCATGTCGTGGCCGAGGGGGGTGGCGAGGTGTGGAGGAAGGAGCCGGCCGTCGGCATCACCTGGCAGGACGGCAGAACCACGCGCCGGTCCATCGGCACGGTGGTCCTCGCCCTGCCCCGGCCCGACGACCCCGACGTGCGCCCCGAGCCCTGGGGCTTCCCGGACGTCGCGCTCGTGCGCGTGCCCGGCACTGCCAAGGCCTCCTGTGTCCTGCTCGCCGAGCTGCCGCCGGCCCCGACCACCAGGGTCGGCCTGCACGGCTGGTCCCGGGAGACCGGGGAGCTGGGCATCCGCCAGGTCCACGGCGAGCTGAGCGGCGTCGACACCCGGGCCCTCGTGACCAAAGAGGTGCTGCCCGTCGAGGGCTGCTCGGGCGGTCCCGTCGTCGACGACGCCACGGGCGCGGTGATCGGCTTCAACAAGGGACGCTGGTCCCACCAGGGCGCTCTCGTCCCCCTCAGCGCCCTGCGCCGCCTGCACGACGCTCCCGGGGGCGAGTTCTGGGCCGAGGCCCTGCGCGACCACGACCGTCATCACCTCGACCATTACCTCCAGTCGCTGGACGACGGATACGACTGGACGCGCGCGCAGGAGCGGCTCGACGGCCCGCAGCCGCTGAGCCCGAAGCTCCGCACCCGGCTGCGGGGTCAGCTCGCCGCGCTGCCCCCGCCGATCAACGCCGGCGAGATCATGGACGTGGTCGACCAGGTCAAGGCCTGGATCAGGAACAGCACGACCCCGGACGCGTTCGAGGACGACCCGCGCACGTGGAGCGAGGGCGCCGCCCTGCTGTACGGGCTGCGCGCGCCCGACCGCAGCGATCCGGGCGACCCCGGCCTCGACGCCGTGCTCCTGTACGCGGCCCATGTCGTCCGGCGGGTCTCCGGGCGCCCCGGCGGTCTGGCCGACGAGGCCGCCTTCCGGAACTGGATCATCGATCGGGCCGCCGACGCGGGCCCGTTCCTCCGCCGTGAGATCGACGACCTGATCGGCGCCGGCCGCTCGGCGTCTCCCGCCTCCGTCCGCGAGCGCCGGGCACGCGCGGACGTGCTCCTGGAGGTCGACACGCCCCGCTGGGGCAGGCGTTACCCCTGGCGCGTGAAGCTGCTCCGCGACGGGCACATGGTCACCCCGCTCCACGGCGACGACCGCGGCGTCGAGCGGGCCCAGCTCAAGGAGACCCTGCGCGGGCCGCTCGCCGAGGCCCTGCGGCTCGGCGACAACGGGCCGCACCTGGCCTCCGTGGAGGCGGTGCTGCCCCGCGAGCTCTTCGACGAGCCGCTCGACACCTGGCGGCTCGAACCCCCGCAGGGCTCCGACGAGGCGTGGGGGTCCATCACCCTCGGGCAGCGCCGCATCGTGGTCATCAGGGACGCCCGCCGGCACGGCAAGGACCCGTCGCCCGAGTGGCGCGAGCGCTGGGAGGCCGGGGAGCGCGGGCCGCTGCGCGCGGTCCCGCTGCGCGCCGAGGTGCCCGGCGCGGGCCCGGACGCCCACACCCCGCGCGTGCGCCGGGAGATCTGGGCGGAGACGTACGACCGGCTCCGCGAGGCCGAGGGCGGCACCGTCCCCGTGTACTGCGGCCCGGTGGGCAGCGGCGACGGGCTCATGGCGATGAACGCGGCCCTCACCGCCGGCCACCCGCTGGCCCTCTGGCGGACGGGCGCCCACGACCACACCGACTGCGCGGACTTCCACGCGCGGGCCGAAGGGCTGCTCGCCGAGGCGCGCACGGCCGGCGGACTCGGCAAGCCCGTCCGCTCCCTGCGCACGCTGGCGCCGGAGCGGGCCGACCTCGCCTGGGCGGAGACCATCGCCGTCCTGTACGACCCACCCGACCGCCCGCCCCACGCCGGCCGCCTGGAGGCCCCGCCGCTGCTCGGCGAGGAGGACCCGTGACGACGACCCCGCACACCGTCCGCCGGGCCTCGGCTTGCGGCCCGTCCGGGCCGTTGCCGTTGCCGCGCCCCGCGCGCCGGGTCTCGGCCTACGGCCCGTCCGTTCCGTTGGCGTGCCCCGCGCGTCAGGCCTCCGTCTGTGGCCCGTCCGTTCCGTTGCCGCGCCCCGCGCGCCAGACCTCGCGCCGCGGCCCGTCCGGCCCTGTGCCGTGCCCCGCGCGCCGGGCCCCCGGCGTTCCGCCCCGCGGCCGGTCCCAGCCCCCGCCCCGGCGCCTGTCCGTCCCTCCGCCACCCCCGGGGCGGGCCCCCTCAAGCCCCGTCCGGGACGTCCGATTTGGGGGTCGGCAGGGGCGGTCCCCGAGGGGTACGTTCAGGAAGCCCGGCCAGCACACCACAGCCAGGAGGAGTCCATCGTGAACGATTGGCGGATCTACCGTGGGGCCGGGCATCCGCACGACGAGATACGGCGCCTGCCCGCCCCGCCGCCCTGGCGCGACTTCTCGACCGGCGGCGCCGACGACACCCTGGCCGGCTCCGACCGCCGGCTCGGCGTCAAGCGCCGGCTCGTCCAGAACCACCACCCGCGGCCCGAGGAGACCGACGCCGTCAACGCCGCCCTGTACCTGCGGCGTCCGCTCCTCGTCACCGGCAACCCCGGCACCGGCAAGTCCACCCTCGCGCACGCCGTCGCCCATGAACTGCGCCTCGGCCGCGTGCTGCGCTGGCCCATCGTCAGCCGCTCCACCCTCCAGGACGGCCTCTACCGGTACGACGCCATCGGCCGCCTCCAGGACGTCCAGCTGGAACGGGCCCAGACCGGCGCCCCCGGCTCCGCCGCCGCGGCCCCGGCCGGCATCGGCTCGTACATCCGGCTCGGACCGCTCGGCACCGCTCTGCTCCCCTCCGAGCAGCCCCGCGTGCTCCTCATCGACGAGCTCGACAAGAGCGACCTCGATCTGCCCAACGACCTCCTGAACGCCCTGGAGGAGGGCGAGTTCGCCATCCCCGAGCTGGAGCGGCTCGCCGACCGGGAGCCCGTCGTCGAGGTGCTCAGCGACGACGGCCGCAAGGTGCCCGTGTACGGCGGGCGGGTCCGCTGCACCACCTTCCCTTTCATCGTGCTCACCTCCAACGGCGAACGGGACTTCCCCGCCGCCCTGTTGCGCCGCTGTATCCGCCTGGAGCTCGAACCGCCCGGCGAGGAGCAGCTCGGCGCCATGATCGAGGCCCACCTCGGCAGCGACGCCGCCGCGGGCGACGGCGAACAGGGCCTCGTCCGGCGGTTCCTGGACCGCGAGCCCGGCGAGGTGATCGCCACCGACCAGCTGCTGAACGCGCTCTACCTCACCCAGCACGCCTCCCGCGCCGAGCGGGTGACCAGGGAACGCATCGCGGACCTGCTGATGCAGCCGCTCGATCAGCCGAGGTGATGACCGGATGCACCGGACGCACCGGATGCCTCTGGGGGAGCTGACCCGCAGACTGCGGGCGGGCGGGGTGGACCCGTCCGCCGAGGCGGTCGCGGACGCGCTCTGGCTGTCCCAGTGGCTGCCGGAACCGGAGACACCCGATCCGGACCGGCCGTCCCGCGCGGACGACGGGAGCACGGAGACCGCCGGACCCGCCGACGAGGGGCGAGATCCGGCCAATCGTGAGGAGGGGCCCGCGCGTACGCCCGGACCCACGCCCCCGCGTGAAGGGCGCGAGTCCGTCGGCCTCCACATGGAGACCGGAGCCGCCCCGGCGGACGGAGTGCGCGCCGGCGCGGGCAGGGGTACGAAACGGGGCGCGGCCCTGCCCGTCCGCGCGCCCGGCGCCAACGCCCTGCCCGGACTCCTCGAACTCCAGAAGGCCCTGCGCCCGCTGCGGGGATACGCGCCCGCCCCGCCGCGCCCCGGCGAGGGCCCCCTCGACGAGGAGGCCACCGCCGAACGCAGCGCCGCCGCGGGCATCCTGACGCCCGTCCTGCGCCCCGCCGCGGGCCGCCGCCCCGACATCCAGCTCCTCATGGACACCGGCCCCGCCATGGTCGTCTGGGACCGCATGGTCGAGGAACTCCGCCAGGCCTGCCAGCAGTCCGGCGCCTTCCGCGACGTCCAGGTGCACCGCCTGTACGACACCGGCGAAGGACCGCCGCTCGTCACCACCACCTCCGGCACCGACGGCAGACCGCGGCTCCGCCCCGTCGACCAGCTCCACGACCCCACCGGCCGCCGCCTCACCCTCGTCGTCAGCGACTGCGTCGGCCCCCTGTGGCAGCGCGGCGCCGCCCAGCGCTTCCTGCGCGACTGGCCCCGCCACTCACCGCTCGCCCTCGTCCAGCCGCTGCCGCCGCGCCTCTGGCCGCGCACCGCGCTCCCCGCCGAACCCGGCACCTTCCAGCGCTCCGCCGCCCCCAGGGGCCCCGCCGTCTTCCGCTCCGACGACGAACCCTGGGCCGCCCTCGACCCCGCGCGGCGGGCCGTGCCCGTGCTCACCCCCACCCCCGAGGCCTTCGCCTCCTGGGCCCGGCTCCACACCGGCCACGGAGGCGACACCGTCCGCGGCTGGGCCGCCTGGCTCGCCCCCGAGCCGCCGCGGCCGCAGGCACCCCGCGCGCTCCGGGCCCCGCGCGGCGACGAGGAGGTCCTGCACGCCTTCCGGGCCGGCGCCTCGCCCGGCGCGCTCCGGCTCGCCGTCCATCTCGCGGCGGCCCCCCTCACCCTCCCCGTCATGCAGCTCGTCCAGCGCGCGATGCTGCCCGACACCGGACCCATGGAGCTGGCCGAGGTGCTGCTCAGCGGGCTGCTGCGCCGGCTGCCCGGCCCCGCCCCGTACCCCTGCTTCAGCTATCCGCCCGGCATCCAGCAGTTCCTCCTCGGCTCGCTCGACCCCGGCGCCGCCGCCCTCGTCCTCAAGCACTGCTCGGCCTATGTGGAACGGAACTTCGGCCAGGGCATGCGCAACTTCCCTGCGCTCGCCGCCGCCCGCCTCGCCGGCCACGGCGCCGACGGCGAGGGCGGACCCGGCCTCGTCACCCCGCCCGACGAGACCGACGACCCCACCGGGCCCGAGGGCGCCGAGGCGGAACTGTTCGCCCGCATCCCCGCGCGCGTGCTCCGCTTCTACCACCCGGACCTCGTCACCCCCGATCCCCTCACCGAAGCCCGCCGCCTCCTCGAACAGGGACGCGCCCAGTCCGACCCCGCCCTCCTCGCCGCCGCCCGCGAGCGGGCCGAGGAGGCGCTGCCCGCCGCGCCCGTCGCGGCCCGGATCCTCCTCGGCCGCATCCTGTACGCCGAGGCGGGCACCGGCGCCGCCCGGCGCACGGGCCGCCGCCGCGAGCTCCTCACCCGGGCCGCCGACACCCTCGTCCACGCCGAGGACCTCGCCCGCCCCGGAGACGACCACTGGGCCGAGGCACGCCTCGAACGGGCCGCCGTCCACCACGCCCTGTGGCAGGAGACCGAGAACCCCGGACAGCTCGACGCCGCCCTCGCCGTGCTCACCGGGGACACGGACGACTGGCCCCCCGCCGCCCGGCCCACCCTGCACCTGCGCCGGGGACGGCTGCTCCTCGCGCGCGGTGACGGCGCCGCGGCCGCCGAGGAGCTCACCGCCGCCCTCGCCCTCGGGGAGAGCGCCGCCGCCCTGCTCGACCTCGCCGACGCCCTGCACCTCGCCGAGGCCGGAGCGGACCGCGTCGCGCCCGTCCTCGACCGCGCCGAGGTTCTCCTCGGCGACGGCCGCGCCCTGAGGCTGCGTCACACCGCGGCACGTGCCCGCCTGTACGACACGGCGGGCGACGGGACGGCCGCGGACCAGGCGTACGAGGAGGCCACCCTGCTCGCCCCCGTCGAGAACGGACAGCGCGGCCGGCTGCTGCTCAGCTGGGGCGCCTCGCTGCTGCGCCGCGCCGCCGCCGGCACCGGGACCCGTCCGGTCGACCGCGCCGAGTCCGTGCTGCGCGAGGCCCTCACCTGCCTCCCCGCCGGCGACGCCGACCGGGAGCGGGCCCGCATCCTCATCGGCAACGTGCTCGCCCTGCGCTTCGACCGCGCGGGATTCCTGCCCGACCTGTTCGAGAGCCGCCATCTCCTCGACGAGGCCCTCCGCGCCACCCGCGACCCGGCGACCCGGGCCGAGATCCTGCTGCAACTCGGCTGGGTGCAGCTCCAGCTGAGCGAGGTGGCACGGGACGGGCAGCTCGTCGGCGCCCTCACCGCCTTCCGGCGCGCCGCCGACGAGACCCGCACCGCCCGCGGCGACACCCCCGGCACCGTCACCCTGGCGCGGGCGCTGTACGCCCAGGGCGCCGTGCTGTACCTGATGGACCGCGTCGGCCGCGCCGCGACCGTCCTGGCCGAAGCCGCCGAGCAGTGGCGGCGCCTCGACGGCATGCTGGTTCCGGTCGACTGGGCGGACGTGGAGCGGACCAGGGCCCTGCTCGCCGAGGTCGGCGCCGACCCCCGGCCACGGCCGGACCTCCTCTCCCGCGAGGAACGGCGCCGGATCGCGCCGCCCTGGTGGGCCTGCGGCGAGGGGGAGGCGGAACGGCTTGATAACGGGGGCGCGCATGGGCGCAGTTGAGTCGAACGGGTTTCTGACTTTCGGCCGTCGGGAAGAACCGCTCCGCCGCTACGACCGTGGGGGGCAAGGGCAGGTGAGGAGGAGCCGACGGTGTTGGAGCACACGAAGCGGATCGCAGGCGTCGACCGGGTCGGGGGACGGCCACGGCGCCTGCCCGATCTCACCGGCGTGGACCTGCGGACCCTGCGCTTCATGGACGATCCCGACCTGGCGGCGGCCGTCGAGCGGGTGCTCTGGCACCCGCAGGAGCTGGCCGACTCCTGGACGGAGGGCGCCGGGACCAAGGTCCACGGCTGACCGCCGGCGCGAGGGGCGCGCCGACCGACCGTTTCCGGCCAGATGCGCACCGCCCGTCGGCCGGGGGAGGCGGGAGTGAGCGCCGCCTCCCTGCCCGCATCCGTCTTCGCCCAACTGGCCCGGATCAGCCCCGCTCCGGCCGGGCTCGCCCTGCTGCGATCCGCCCTGCACGCCCGACGGCTGCTGCTGCTCAAGGCGCTCCTGGTCCGGGTCCACCGGCAGCGGGCGTCCGTCGGACCGGGCGCGCTCGACCGCTTCGAGCGCTCCTGGGACCTGCTCGAACGGGTCGAGCGACACCATCCCGCCGTGGTCCGGGACGTCCTCGACTACCCGACGACCGGCGCCTGGCTGGCCGGCGCGCTCATCGAGCCCGCCGGACCCTCCTTCGACCGGCTGCTCGGCCACCTCGACCACCTCGCGGTCACCGCCGCCCTGCGCGGCGGCGGCCCGCTCGACCTGACCGTGGAGACCCCGGACGGCCTGCTTGCGCTGCCCGGCGTGGGCCGGCTGCGGGTGGCCGCCGACCGGGTCCGGATCAGCGCCGAAGAGCGGACCGCGCGGTTCCACCCGGACGGCTCCCACCATGCCGCGCCCGCCGTCCTGACCACGACCGGCCGGGGCCGCGGTCTCCTCACCGGCCGCGGACCCGGCTGGAGCGCGATCCGCACGCTGCCCCACAGCGCCACGCGCCTCGACGACCTCGATCCGTACCGGGTACCGCCGGGAGCGGGCGGCGGCATGGCGGTCATCGCGGCCGACCCCGCCGAGACCGACCACGCCGCCTGGTCCGCCCTCTGGCGTGCCGCCCAGGACCTCCTCGTCCGTACGGACCCCGGCCGGGCCGACGAGGTGGCCCGGGGCGTCCGCGCGGTCGTCCCGGTCCTGCCGCACGGGCCCCGGCATCTCGGCGGCACCCTGAGCGCCGCCCCCGGAGCCGTACTCACCTCGCTGCCCGAGGGACCCCCGGGGATGGCCGAGACGCTCGTGCACGAGCTGCACCACAGCAAACTGGCGACGCTCCATGAACTCGTGCCGCTGTACGGCCCCGGGCGCGACGCCGTGCACCGCGTCGGCTGGCGCCCGGACCCGCGGCCCGTCGCCGGCGTGCTGCACGGCGCCTACGCGCATCTGGCCCTGGCCGATCTGTGGCGGCGCGTGGCCACCACCGACGGGGTGCCCACGGCCTGGAGGACCACTGCCGGGCACCAGTTCGACGACATCCACGATCAGGTGGGCGCGGCGCTGCCGATCCTGCTTGAATCCGATGAACTGACCGGGGAGGGGCGGGAGTTCGTGCATCACATGAGGCGACATCACGTGAGCCTCGGCGCGACTCCCCTGGTCGCTGGGTAACACTGTGCCCACGGCACATGACACTGCGTTGCGCGCGAGCGGGACGGGAGACACGACAGATGGCGGAACAGCGGTCGGGCGGTACGGCGGACCACGGGGCCGGAAGAGCGCCGGAACACGTCCTCGTGGTCTTCCCCGGCTATCACCGCCCGTGGGCGACCTGGATCAACCAACGGCTCGACGCGTACGGGGTGCGCGCGAGCCTGCAGCGCTGGGACCCGCCCCGCGAGGTGCCCCTGGAGGACTCGCTCGGCGACCTGCTGCTCGCCAGGGGCCAGGTGCTGCTCGTCCTGGACGACTGGTTCTTCCAGCTCGGCCCGCGCCCGGCGGGCGAGTGGAACGACGCGCTGCGCGGCTTCGTCGCCGCCCACGCCGACCGCTTCGCCGCGGTCAACCTCACCAACCGGACCCTGCTCCCGGCCACCGCCGTCCTCGAACCCGTCAGCCTGTGGGGCGTCGGCGAGGAGGAGGCCGAAGCCCGGCTGCTCAGCCGGCTCGGCATCGAGCCCCGCCGTGTCACCGGCCGCCGGCTGCCCGCCGGGGCACTCGTCCGCTTCCCGGACACCCCTCCCGAGATCTGGGGCGAGATCCCGCGCCGCAACCCGCGTTTCACCGGCCGGGACGACCTGCTCACCGAGCTCCAGGAACGGCTCATGGACGCCGAGCGCGGCAGCGCCGCGTGCACCCTGCTCGGCATGTCCGGCATCGGCAAGACCCAGCTCGCCGCCGAGTACGCCCACCGCTTCAGCTCCGACTACGACGTCGTGTGGTGGGTCAGCTCCGACGACCGCAACGTGCAGCGCGACCGCTTCGGCGAGCTCGCCACCGAACTCGGCCTCCCCACCGGCAACGAACCCGGCGAACGCATCCGCGCCGTCCGCGAGGCCCTGCGCCGGGGCGACCCGCACTCCCGCTGGCTCATCGTCTTCGACGGCTGGGACGACACGGACGGCGTGAACGTCATGCTGCCGCACGGCCCCGGCCACGTCCTCGTCACCTCGCGCAACCGCGGCTGGGGCGACTACACCGACATCCTCGAAGTCCCCGGCTTCGACCGCGCCGAGTCCACCGCCTACCTGATGCGGCGCGCCCCGCACGTCACGGCGCCCGAGGCCGACGAGGTCGCCGCCGAGTTCGGGGACGTCCCGCTGCCGCTCGTCCAGGCCGCGGCCTGGCTCGGCGAGTCCCGCATGGACGTCTCCGAATACCTGCACATGGTCCGCGAAGGACGGATCTCCGCCGTCGAACCGTCCGGCGACGGCTTCCCGCAGGCATCCCTGACCTCCTGGTCGATACTGATCAACCGGCTCCGACGCGCGCAGCCGCAGGCCATCGACGTGCTCAGCCTGTGCGCCTCCTTCGCCCCCGGGCGCATCCCGCTCGGTCTCATCCGCGCCTATCCGCAGGCGGACCTTCCCGAGGACCTGCGCTGGATGGTCACCGACCTCGCCGCCTGGTCCCGGGCCCTGGACACCCTGGTCAACTACTCGGTGCTCACCCGCGAGACCCGGGGGCCCGTCAACAACGCCGAGGTGGGGCCCCACCAGGAGTCCGTGCACATGCACCGGCTCGTCCACGACATCGTCGCCCGGCTCACCGAGGGCGACCACCGCGAAGCCCACCGCAAGGCCGTCCGCACCCTGCTCGCCGAGGCCGACCCCGGCAACCCCATGGACAGCCGGCACTGGCCCCGTTACGCGGAACTCCTGCCCCATCTGGAGCCCTCCGGAGCGCTCCTCAGCCGCAACCCGCGCGTCCAGACCGCCGTGCTCAACTGCCTGCGCTACTGCTTCCGCAGCGGCGAGTTCAAGGCCGGCGTCCAGCTCGCCGAGAAGATCCGGGCCAACTGGTCCACCTTCATGGGCCCGCTGGACCAGCCCATGCTCGACCTGACCACCCAGCAGGGCAACATCCTGCGCTCCTTCGGGCGCTTCCGCGACGCGTACGACCTCGACCTCGCCCAGCGCGACCGCCTCGCCGCCGCACAGCCCCCCAACGACCTCGGCACGCTGCTCTCCAACAACGCAATCTGCAGCGACCTGCGCTTCCTCGGCCAGTACAAGGAGTCGGAGAAGCTCCAGCGCCAGGTGCTCGCCGACGCCGAACGCCTGCTGGGCGAGAGCGAGTTCTCCACCCTCGTCGCCCGGCACAACCTCGGCGTCACCCTGCGGCAGCTCGGCCGCTTCCGCGAGGCGTACGAGTCGGACGCCGAGACCCTCGCCCGCAGCGAGCGGGTGCTCGGCAAACGCCACTCCCACACCCTCAACTCCAGCAACGCCCTCGTCCACGACCTGCGTCTGCTCGGTCAGTACCGCGAAGCCCTCGCCCGCCAGGAGTCCAACGTCCTGCGCCATGTGCAGGTGCTCGGCCCCCAGCACCTCCAGACCCTCTACGCCCGCACCCAGCTCGCCCTGTGCCGGCGTCGCGAGGGCGGCTTCCAGCAGGATCTCGGCGCCACCATGGCCAGCCTGCTCGACCAGCTCGAGCAGGTGCACGGCCGCACCCACTACATCACGCTCACCTCCCTCAACAACTACGCCAACTTCCTGCGCGAGCACGGCGACCTCGACCACGCCCGCGAGCTCAGCCACGAGGCCGAGGCCGGCTACCGCGCCCTCCTCGGTCCCGCGCACCCGGTCGCCACCGGCGTCCTCGCCAACACCGCCCTCGTCCTCCAGGCGTCGGGCGAACGCGCGGACGCCCTGGCCATCCTGGAGGCCGCGCTCGCCGGACTGGCCTCCTCGCTCGGCCCCGACCACCCCTGGGTGCTCGGCTGCGCGCTCAACACCAGTGCCGCCCGCAACTTCAACGGACGGGTGCACGACGCCGCCGAGCTCAGCCGGGACACCCTGCGCCGAGCCCGGCACACCCTCGGCAACGAGCACCCGCTCACCCTGTCGAGCCAGGTGGCCCTCGCCACCGACCTGCGCGGCCTCAGGGAGAACGAGGAGGCGAGCAAGCTGGAGGAGGACGCCCTGCTCACCCTCACCCGCACCCTCGGCGCCCAGCACCCGCACACCCTGTCGGCGCGCCAGCGCAACAGGCCCTACTGGGACTTCGAGGCCAACCTGGGCTGACCGCCCGTACGACAGCGGGAAACGCCGGAGGCCCGGCACCCCACGCGGGGTGCCGGGCCTCCTTCCGTACGCGTACGGAGTGGTCGATCAGGCGTCGAAGACCTCGTTGACCAGCTGCTGCTGCTCCGCCTGGTGGCGCTTGGCCGAGCCGACCGCCGGGGAGGAGGAGTGCGGACGCGAGATCCGGCGCAGGCGCTCGCCCGCCGGGATGTCCGCACCGACCGCCAGGTCCAGGTGGTCGATCAGGTTGAGCGCGATGAACGGCCAGGCACCCTGGTTCGCCGGCTCCTCCTGCGCCCAGATGTACTTCGCGGCGTTCGGGTACTTGGCGATCTCGGCCTGCAGCTCGGCACCCGGCAGCGGGTACAGGCGCTCCAGACGGATGATCGCGGTCTCCGTGTCACCGCGCTTCTGACGCTCGGCCTCCAGGTCGTAGTAGACCTTGCCCGCGCAGAAGACGACCTTGCGGACGTTCGCCGGGTCGACCGTCGTGTCGCCGATCACCGGGCGGAAGCCGCCGGTGGTGAACTCCTCCACCTTGGACGCCGCGGCCTTCAGGCGCAGCATCGACTTCGGGGTGAAGACGATGAGCGGCTTGTGGTGCGGGTTGTGCACCTGCCAGCGCAGGAGGTGGAAGTAGTTCGACGGCAGCGTCGGCATGGCGACCGTCATGTTGTCCTGGGCGCACATCTGGAGGAAGCGCTCCGGGCGCGCGGACGAGTGGTCCGGGCCCTGGCCCTCGTAGCCGTGCGGAAGGAGCAGCGTGACGCCGGAGGTCTGGCCCCACTTCTGCTCGGCCGAGGAGATGAACTCGTCGACGACGGTCTGCGCGCCGTTGACGAAGTCACCGAACTGGGCCTCCCAGATGACCAGGGAGTCCGGGCGGGCCAGCGAGTAGCCGTACTCGAAGCCCATCGCCGCGTACTCGCTGAGCAGCGAGTCGTAGACGTTGTAGTGGGCCTGGTCCTCGGTCAGGTAGAGCAGCGGGGTGTAGTCCTCGCCGGTCTCCTGGTCGACCAGGACCGCGTGGCGCTGGCCGAAGGTGCCGCGGCGGGAGTCCTGGCCCGAGAGGCGGACCGGGGTGCCCTCCATCAGCAGGGAGCCGATGGCGAGGGTCTCGCCGAAGCCCCAGTCGATGGTGCCGTCGTCGATGGAGGCGGCACGGCGCTGCATCTGCGGGAGCAGACGCGGGTGGACCGTGATCCGCTCCGGGATGTTGACCTGCGACTCGGCGATCCGCTTCACGACCTCCTGGGAGACCGCGGTGGTGACGGCGACCGGGAACTCGGCCTGCGCGTCCGGCACGGTGGCCGACGCCGGGGCGGCGGTGGCCTCGCGGACCTCCGCGAACACCTTCTCCAGCTGGCCCTGGAAGTCCTGGAGCGCCTGCTCCGCCTCTTCGAGGGTGATGTCGCCGCGACCAATGAGCGACTCGGTGTACAGCTTGCGCACCGAACGCTTCTTGTCGATCAGGTTGTACATCTGCGGGTTGGTGAACTGCGGGTTGTCGCCCTCGTTGTGACCGCGGCGGCGGTAGCAGATGAGGTCGATGACGACGTCCTTGTTGAACGTCTGGCGGAACTCGAAGGCGAGCCGCGCGACGCGGACCACGGCCTCCGGGTCGTCGCCGTTCACGTGGAAGATCGGCGCCTCGATCATGCGGGCCACGTCGGTCGCGTACATCGAGGAACGCGAGGACTCCGGGGCGGCGGTGAAGCCGACCTGGTTGTTGATGACGATGTGGACCGTGCCGCCGGTGCGGTAGCCCCGCAGCTGCGACATGTTCAGCGTCTCGGCGACGACGCCCTGGCCGGCGAAGGCCGCGTCGCCGTGGAGGGCGACGGGCAGGACGGTGAAGTCCGTGCCGCCCTTGTTGATGACGTCCTGCTTGGCGCGGACGACACCCTCGAGGACCGGGTCGACCGCCTCCAGGTGCGAGGGGTTGGCGGTGAGCGAGACCTTGATCTGCTCGCCGTCCAGGCCGGTGAAGGTGCCCTCGGCGCCCAGGTGGTACTTGACGTCGCCGGAGCCGTGCATCGACTTCGGGTCGAGGTTGCCCTCGAACTCGCGGAAGATCTGCGCGTACGACTTGCCGACGATGTTCGCCAGGACGTTCAGGCGGCCGCGGTGGGCCATGCCGATGACGACCTCGTCGAGGCGCGACTCGGCGGCCGAGTCGATGACCGCGTCGAGCAGCGGGATGACGGACTCGCCGCCCTCCAGGGAGAAGCGCTTCTGGCCGACGTACTTCGTCTGCAGGAAGGTCTCGAAGGCCTCGGCCGCGTTCAGCCGGCGCAGGATCCGCAGCTGCTCCTCGCGCTCCACGCGGGAGTGCGGGCGCTCGACGCGGTCCTGGATCCACTTGCGCTGCTTCGGGTCCTGGATGTGCATGAACTCGACGCCGGTGGTGCGGCAGTACGAGTCGCGGAGCACGCCGAGGATGTCGCGGAGCTTCATCATCGACTTGCCGGCGAAGCCGCCGACCGCGAACTCGCGCTCCAGGTCCCACAGGGTGAGGCCGTGCTCGGTGATGTCCAGGTCGGGGTGCTTGCGCTGCTTGTACTCCAGCGGGTCGGTGTCGGCCATGACGTGGCCGCGGACCCGGTAGGAGTGGATGAGCTCGAAGACGCGCGCGGCCTTGGTGACGTCGTCGTCGTGCGAGGCGTCGATGTCCTTGAGCCAGCGGACCGGCTCGTAGGGGATGCGCAGGGCCTTGAAGATCTCGTCGTAGAAGCCCTCCTCGCCGAGGAGGAAGTTGGCGACGACGCGCAGGAACTCGCCGGAGGCGGCGCCCTGGATGACGCGGTGGTCGTACGTCGAGGTCAGGGTCATGACCTTGGAGATGCCCAGCTTGTTCAGGGTGTCCTGGGAGGTGCCCTGGAACTCGGCCGGGTAGTCCATCGAGCCGACGCCCATGATGACGGACTGACCGGGCATCAGACGCGGCACGGAGTGGACGGTGCCGAGGCCGCCGGGGTTGGTCAGGGAGACCGTGACGCCGGTGAAGTCCTCCATCGTCAGCTTGCCCACGCGGGCGCGCTTGACGATGTCCTCGTAGGCCTGCCAGAACTCGAAGAAGTTGAGCGTCTCGGCCTTCTTGATGCCCGCGACGACGAGCTGGCGGTCGCCGTTCGGCTTGACCAGGTCGATCGCGAGGCCGAAGTTCACGTGGTCCGGCTTGACCAGGGTCGGCTTGCCGTCCTTCTCCGCGAAGGAGTAGTTCATCGACGGCATGGCCTTGATCGCCTGCACCATCGCGTAGCCGATGAGGTGCGTGAAGGAGATCTTCCCGCCCCGGGCGCGCTTCAGGTGGTTGTTGATCACGATCCGGTTGTCGAAGAGCAGCTTCACCGGGACGGCGCGGACGGACGTGGCCGTCGGCACATCGAGGGAGGCGTTCATGTTCTTCGCGACCGCGGCGGCGGGGCCGCGCAGCGTGATCAGCTCGGGGCCGGCGGGGGCCTCGGTGGCCTCCTTGGCCTTCACCGGGGCCGGGGCGGCGGCGGCCGGCTTCGCGGCGGCCGGCGCGGGGGCCGCGGCAGGCTTCACGGGAGCCGGGGCCGCGACCGGGGCGGGCGCGGGGGCCGGAACGGCCGCCGGAGCCGAAGGCGCGGCCTGTGCGGGGCCCGCCTGCGGCGCGACGGGCGCGCTCTGCGTGGTGGTGGCCGGGGCGGCCGGGGTCTCCGACGCTCCGGGCTTGTAGTCGGCGAAGAAGTCCCACCAGGCACGATCGACCGAATTCGGGTCCTGGAGGTACTGCTGGTAGATCTCGTCGACGAGCCACTCATTGGCACCGAAGGCGGCTGCGGGGCTCACGCCCTGCCCGTCTTGGTCTGCCGGGGAGCTCGGGGTACTGGGGGACTGAGACGACACGGCGGCAACCGCCCTCTTCCGCTTCGCAAGGTGATGGACAGCGGAAATAAAGGCTACGCCTGTCCGGCCGAGAGGTGCAGGCCAGGCACTCCAACGTTGCGCAAGTCACACTTGACAGGGTGTTTCGATGCCATGAATGGCGGGAAACAAGCGTGGTTCCGCATGTGTGAGGGTACGGAAAAGCGCGAGCACGGCCCGGTTCGGCCGCACCCCTGATCGCGTCCCGCTCACGTAGGCGCAGGTCCTGCTCACGTATACACAGGTCCCGCTCACGTACACGCAGAACGTGCGCTTCCGGTTCGAACCCTACGTCAATCCCGCGGGGGAAGGCTGCCCGGAAGAGTGACTCTGATGCGGCAGCCGCGTGACGATTCGGCCACTCCGATCCCGCCGCCGTGCAGATCCACCGCCCAGCGGGCGATCGCGAGCCCGAGGCCCGTGCCGCCGTCGCTGCCGGGACCCTGGCGGTCCGGGACCGAGCCCCGGTTGAACCGCTCGAAGACCTTGTGCCGCTCCGACTCCGGGATGCCGGGACCCTCGTCCTCGACCTCCAGCTCCAGCGAGTCCGGATACGGGCCGCGCCGGGCCCGCACCGTGACGCGGCCGTGCGGCGGGGAGTGCTTCACCGCGTTGTCGATGAGGTTCGCCATCACCTGGTGCAGCCGCTCCGCGTCCGCGTGGGCGACCAGCTCGGGCGGCGACACGTCCAGGTGCAGATGCACGTCCGTACGCCGGTGGAGGCCCGAGGTGGACGACAGGCCCCGCTGGGAGGCGGCCAGGTTCGCCTCCCGCAGCACCCCCGACAGATAGGGCCAGACCTCGAAACGGCTCGCCCGGAGCGTGACGACACCGTTGTCAAGACGTGACAGGTCGAGCAGGGTCTCCACCAGCCTGCCGAGCCGCTCCGTCTGCTTCAGCGCCGACCGCATGGTCTCCGGATCGGCCTCGGACACCCCGTCCACGACGTTCTCCAGGACGGCCCGCAGCGCCGCGATCGGCGTGCGCAGCTCGTGCGAGACATTCGCCACGAGTTCCTTGCGGTGCCGGTCGACGGCCTCCAGGTCGTCCGCCATGCGGTTGATCGTCGACGCGAGGTCGCCCAGCTCGTCCCGCCGGTCCGCGCCCCGCACCCGCCGGCTGAAGTCCCCGCGGGAGATCGACCCGGCCACCGTGTTCATCTCGTCGAGCGGAGCCGTCAGGGACTGCGCCACGAACTGGGTGATCAGCAGGGTCGCGATCATCGCGAAGATCGTGATGTACCGGAACTCCGTGGACGTGCGGATCGCGACCAGGGCCAGGCAGGAGGTCAGCAGGACCGCCCCCACGACCAGGGCGCCCAGCTTGGTCTTGATCGAGATCACGATCCGACGGGGCCCGTGCGGTCCCCGTCCCCCGTGCGGCCTCCCGGGCCCCGGCCGGTTCACGGCGCCGGGGTCTCCAGCGCGTAACCGACGCCGTGGACCGTACGGATCCGCTCGGCCCCGATCTTCCGGCGCAGCGCCTTGATGTGGCTGTCCACCGTCCGGGTGCCGGAGGCGTCCGCCCAGTCCCACACCTCGGCGAGCAGCTGCTCGCGGGAGAGGACCGCCCGCGGCGTGCTCGCCAGGCAGACGAGCAGGTCGAACTCGGTCGGGGTCAGGTGCACGTCCTCCGCGCGGACCCGGACCCGGCGCTGCGCGTGGTCGATCTCCAGCTCGCCCAGGCGCAGGATCCCGCTGCGCGGGGTGACCGCCGCGAGCGCGGCCCGCTCGACCCGGCGCAGCAGCACGTGCACCCGGGCGGCCAGCTCGCGCATCGAGAACGGCTTGGTCATGTAGTCGTCCGCGCCGACGCCGAGCCCGACCAGCATGTCGGTCTCGTCGTCGCGGGCGGTCAGCATGAGGACCGGGACGGGGCGCTGGGCCTGGACCCTGCGGCACACCTCCAGGCCGTCGAAGCCGGGCAGCATGACGTCCAGGACCATCAGGTCCGGCTGCCAGGCCTCGGCCGCGTCCACGGCCGCGGGACCGTCGGTCGCGGTCTGGACGAGGAAGCCCTCGGCGCGCAGCCGCGCGGAGATCGCCTCCACGATCGTGGCGTCGTCCTCGACCACCAGGACGCGCCGCTGGGCCCCCGGAGTGGCCGCCGCACCGTGGTGAGTGGTGTGTGTCTGCTCCATTGCCCCGCCTCGCGTCGCCGATGTCGGTGCAGCAGCCTAGAGGTACCGACGGCGTCCCGGCTATCCAGGAGTTATCCGGGACGGACGGCGAGGTGGACCACGTCGGGGACGCCCCGGGCAACGGGGATCTCTTCCGTCCGTACCCCGCTGAATCCGGCATTCCGCAACGACTCTTCGAAATCGGCGGACGGCTGCGCGGACCACACGGCGAGGATCCCGCCGGGGTGGAGACGGGCCGCGCAGGCCGCCAATCCCTCGGCCGAGTACAGGGATTCGTTGTCCTCGGTGACCGTCCAGTCGGGGCCGTTGTCGATGTCCAGACAGAGGGCGTCGTAGGTGTCCGTGGTGGTACGGAGATAGGTCACCAGGTCCGTGTGCAGGATCACGGTCCGCGGATCGGCGAGCGCGGCTCCGGAGATCGCGGCGAGGGGGCCCTGCCGGTGCCAGTCGATGATCGCCTCCTCACGCTCCGCGACCGTGATGCGGCCCCAGCGGGGGTCGGCGGCGGCGTGGGCGAGGGAGAAGCCGACGCCCAGGCCGCCGATGAGGACGGAGGCGCCGGTACGGGTCGGCTCGGGCAGGGCGGCCATCGCCGCGTCGATCAGGAGCCGCTCGGAGCGCCCGTCGGAGGTGTCCATCAGGAAGGTGCCGTTGGCGATGATCTCGTAGTGCTCGGCACGGCGGCGCAGGACAACTTCTCCGTACGGCCCTTCACGGCGGTCGAGGGTGACGGGGCTGGTCATGATCACTCCGTGGCTCGTGTGCGTACGGTTCGTCCCGGCCATCCTCGCGAAGCGGCGACGGCCGGGACAAACGCATAACGAGCCTTACGGGCGCGGGGCTTCCCGCTCCACGTACCGCTCGATCGCCTTCAGCTCGCGGCGGGCGCCGACCGGGCTGCCATAGGTGCGGTCCCAGGTGACGGGGGCGACGGTGACGTGGCCCTTGTCGAGCAGCCAGGTGGAGTCGGCGTCCTTCCGGCCCTCGGCGCACTCGCCCTCGCCGGTGCCGTCCACCGGGCAGAGGCCGAGGGTGATGTCGAAGGAGTCGCCGCCGCCGCGCTGCTCGAAGGCGTGGTAGACGACGGCGCCGTCCCCGACGCGCGTCCAGACCGGGGCCCCGGCCCGCTGCCCGGCGCTGACGTCGGGGTAGTCGACCTTGAGGGCGAACTCCGGGGTGAGCAGCTCGCGCTGCTCGAGGCCCGCGACGAAACGGGCGCCGAACTCGGCGTTCGCGCGGTAGTTGACCCGCGGGAAGGCCGTGTTCGTCTCGTCGCCGGAGGAGGAGAACGCGATCGCGGGCACGCCCTGGTCGATCGCGGCGACGGCGGCGCCCACGGTGCCGGAGTCGTTCACGCTCGCGGAGACGTTGGGACCGGAGTTGATGCCGGTGAGGACCAGGTCGGGGGCCTCGGTCCAGCCGGCCTTGGCCCTGAGGCCGGCGCGCAGGGCGAGCTTGACGGTGTCGGCGGGGGTGGCGGACGGGGAGTCCTTCACGCACGGGCCGGCGGAGAGGCAGACGCCGTAGACCGCGCCTCCGGAGGGCGCCTGGGCGCAGTCGTCCTCGTAGCCCGCGGGCAGGGCGGTGCGGCGCTGGGCGGTGAGGACGCCGCCGTTGGTGACGGCGGTGCCCTTGCCGGACTGGACCTGCCAGGGCGCCATGACGACGACGTCGGCCCCGGCGGCGCACATCGCGCGGCGGAGCTCGTACAGGCCGAGACCGTCGGAGTTGCTCGCCTTCGCCGCCTGCATCGAGTCGTCGTTGGAGATCAGGATCCGCATGCCGGCGAGGGGGAGGGAGCTCTCGGTGCTGTCGGGGGTGGTGGCGTAGGCGGTGGCGCCGGCGGTGGCGGCGAGTACGGCGGCGGCCGCGGAGAGCGCGAGGTGCGAGCGCATGCTGTTCGGTCCCTTCATGGGCATGACAGGCGGGTACGGGAAGAGATCCGGGGCCCGGCCCCCCACGGGCCGGGCCCGGGCCGACGGCGGTGCCGGCCTCTGGCGGCCTCAGGCTAAGCGTGAAAACCGAGTGACCACTAGGTTTCGTGTTTGTGTCCTGGATCACATGGCGGAGGTCCGGTTTTCCGGCCCGGTTAAGGTGTCCGCATGGCGGAGAACACGGGCCCGGCGACCCGCAGAAGCGCAGGCAGGGGCAGCTATGCGGTCGGTGACGCGCGCCGCCGGAAGATCCTGGACACCGCCGTCGAGCACTTCGGCCAGTGGGGCTTCCACGCCTCCTCCCTCGCCCGCATCGCCCACGACTGCGGGATCACCCAGGGCGGCCTGCTCCACCACTTCCGCAGCAAGGAGGACCTGCTCCTCTCCGTCCTCGCGCAGAGCGAACAGCACGACGTGGAGCGCCTGCTCGGCGTCGAACCCGAGTCGTACGCCGCCTATCTGGAGACCCTCGTCTCCCTCGTCGAGGAGAACACCAGGCGCCCCGGCATCGTCCGGATGTTCAACGTCCTGGTGGGCGAGTCCGGCAACGTCGGCCATCCCGCGCACGACTACTTCAAGGAGCGCTACGCGCGCGTGCTCCGGAGCACCGTCGCACTCCTGGAGAAGGCGGTGCGCTCGGGCGAGCTCCGCGCCGACACCGACTGCCTGGCCGTCGCCCGGGAACACCTCGCCGTGATGGACGGCCTGCAGATCCAGTGGGCCCTCGACCCGTCCTCGATGGACATGCCGGCCCGGGTGGGCGCCTACCTCCGGCGCCGGTACGCGGAGATCGCGGCGC
The DNA here is from genome assembly GCF_040295385.1 of Streptomyces sp. NPDC002825. Taxonomy (NCBI): domain Bacteria; kingdom Bacillati; phylum Actinomycetota; class Actinomycetes; order Kitasatosporales; family Streptomycetaceae; genus Streptomyces; species Streptomyces sp. NPDC002825. Next base: position 140,640 of record NZ_JBEOVH010000009.1, on the reverse strand, counting down.
CCTCGGAGTGACGGGGCCTCCCGCTCACGGGTTCGTCGGCGGACCGCCCTCCGGAAGGGCGGCGAAGACGCGCTCGAGGGCGGGCGGACGCTCGTGGTCGTCCGCGACGACCAGGCGGTGGCGGTAGGTGACGTAGTACTGGAAGCCGTCCGGGATCGGGCTGCCCGTGGGGCGCTCCGGGACCAGGGCGAACGCGGGGTCCTCCAGGGCCGCCCGCAGTTCGGCCGCCTCGGCGGGGGTCTGCTTGCCGGTCCGGGGCGGCTTGGTGCCGGAGCGGCTGGTCCAGCTGCCGTCGTAGTGGACGACGAGCTGGTTGCGGACGCCGGCGAGACCGCCGTTGACGACCACCTCGACGAGGACCTCGCCCGGCTGCGGGTCCGCCGCCGGTGTGCCCGGCTCCGTCGTCGGGGTCGGCGCGCTGACGCTCGACGGCGACCCGGGTGCGGACGGCGTCCCGGGGCCGCAGCCGCTCACGCCGCCGGCCAGGATCCCCGCGAGCAGCAGGGCCCCGCACCACGTCCACCTTCCCCGTACGCCTCGCACCATGGATCGAGCATGCCCCGACCGGGGCCCCGCGCGCAGCCGGACGGGAAGGATTCCCCCGTCGCACCGCAGGACGGGACCCTCCCGGGCCCCCGGTCGCCCACCGGTCCCGTCAGTCCCCCTCCGGTCCCGTCCGGACGATCCCGGTGAGCGGCCCCCGGTAGCGCCAGTCCAGCGAGTCGTACAGCGCGAGGCCGTCCGTGGTCGCGGCGAGCACGCCGGTCTCGGCGCCCGCCTGCGCGGCGGCGGCCTCCAGGGTGCGCATGACGTTCGCCCCGAGGCCCCGGCGCCGGTGCGCGGGGTCCGTCTCGATCTGGTCGGCGACGGCGGTGGAGCCGGTGGGGGCGATCTGGCCGCGCGCGGCGAGGGTGCCGTCGGGGGCGAGGATCCGGACGCGGATGACGCCGTCCTCGACCTCGGTGGTCCTGGCGTACCCCTCGGGCGGCGCGGGGCGGGCGCCCGGGTCCAGCGGCTTGACCATCATGAAGCCCGGGTCGTCGGGGACCGTCCACCCCTCGGTGATCCACGCCGCCGCCTCCTCGGGGCCCGCCATCACCTTGAGCCAGCTGTACGGCGCGGTCAGCCGGGCGCACAGCGCGCCGACGGAGGCCGCGTCGGGGGCGGGCAGCACGTGCCGCACGACGTGCCGGGGCAGACCGACGTCGATCCGGTAGCCCCAGGGCTCGGGGACGGCCAGCGGGGTGCCCCGAGAGACGGTCCACCCCGCCACCCAGGCATCGGTAATAGCTCCTATATCCATTGAGCCATTACATCGGCTCCATGTGGACGTGTGTGGCGGTGATCGCTCAGAGCGAACGAACGTCCGGGAACATCCCCGTGCTCACAAGCATTGAGTGCGTATAGCTCAACTTGACTGCCGAAGGGGAGATCATGGCTTCTGAGTCCATGGCGTCCGTGCCGCTCACTCTGCCTGTGCTGCCGCTCGACGACGAGGTCGTGCTGCCCGGAATGGTGGTGCCGCTGGACCTGTCCGACACCGACGTACGGGCCGCCGTCGAGGCCGCCCAGGCCGCAGCCCGCACCGGAGCGGGCAAGCCCCGCGTGCTGCTCGTGCCGCGGGTCGACGGAACCTACGCCGGCACCGGCGTCCTGGGCATCGTCGAGCAGGTCGGGCGGCTGTCCGACGGCGATCCCGGCGCGCTCATCCGCGGCCTCGGCCGCGTCCGCATCGGCGCCGGCACCACCGGCCCCGGCGCCGCCCTGTGGGTCGAGGGCAGCACCGTCGAGGAGGCCCTGCCCGACCCGTTGCCCGGCTCCGTGACCGAACTGGTCAAGGAGTACAAGGCGCTGGCCACCAGCTGGCTCAAGAAGCGCGGCGCCTGGCAGGTCGTCGACCGCGTCCAGCAGATCGACGGCGTAGGCGCCCTCGCCGACAACTCCGGCTACTCGCCCTTCCTCAGCGTCGAGCAGAAGGTCGAACTCCTGGAGACCGCCGACCCGGTCGCCCGTCTCAAGCTGGCCACCGCCCAGCTCCGCGAGCACCTCGCCGAGCAGGACGTCGCCGAGACCATCGCCAAGGACGTCCAGGAGGGCGTCGACAAGCAGCAGCGCGAGTTCCTGCTCCGCCGCCAGCTCGAAGCCGTCCGCAAGGAGCTCCGCGAACTCAACGGCGAGGCCGAGGGCGAGGAGTCCGACGACTACCGCGCCCGCGTGGAGGCCGCCGACCTGCCCGAGAAGGTCCGCGAGGCCGCACTCAAGGAGGTCGAGAAGCTGGAGCGGTCCAGCGACCAGTCCCCCGAGGGCTCCTGGATCCGCACCTGGCTCGACACCGTCCTCGAACTGCCCTGGAACGAGCGGACCGAGGACCGCTACGACATCCGCGGCGCCCGCGCCGTCCTGGACGCCGAGCACGCCGGCCTCGACGACGTGAAGGAACGGATCACCGAGTACCTGGCCGTCCGCAAGCGGCGCTCCGACCGCGGCCTCGGCGTCGTCGGCGGCCGCCGCGGCGGAGCCGTCCTCGCCCTCGTCGGCCCGCCCGGCGTCGGCAAGACCTCCCTCGGCGAGTCCGTCGCCCACGCCATGGGCCGGAAGTTCGTGCGCGTCGCCCTCGGCGGCGTACGGGACGAGGCGGAGATCCGCGGACACCGGCGTACGTACGTGGGCGCCCTGCCCGGCCGGATCGTGCGCGCCATCAAGGAGGCCGGGTCCCTGAACCCGGTGGTCCTGCTCGACGAGATCGACAAGGTCGGCTCCGACTTCCGCGGCGACCCCGCGGCGGCGCTCCTCGAAGTCCTCGATCCGGCGCAGAACCACACCTTCCGCGACCACTACCTGGAGGTCGAACTCGACCTCTCCGACGTCGTCTTCCTGGCCACGGCCAACGTCCTCGAAGCCATCCCCGAGGCGCTCCTCGACCGCATGGAGCTCGTGCGCCTCGACGGCTACACGGAGGACGAGAAGATCGTCATCGCCCGTGACCACCTGCTCCCGCGCCAGCTGGAGCGGGCCGGTCTCGAGTCCGGCGAGGTCGTCCTGGAGGAGTCGGCACTGCGGAAGCTGGCCGGCGAGTACACCCGCGAGGCCGGCGTCCGCACCCTGGAGCGGTCGATCGCCCGGCTGCTCCGCAAGGTCGCGGCCCAGCACGAACTGGGCGACCGCGAGCTGCCGTTCACCATCGGCCCGGACGACCTGCGGGAGCTCATCGGGCGGCCGCACCACGTGCCGGAGTCGGCCCAGGACCCGGCGGAGCGGCGGACGGCCGTGCCCGGTGTCGCCACCGGACTCGCCGTGACCGGCGCGGGCGGTGACGTCCTCTTCGTCGAGGCCTCCCTCGCCGACCCGGAGACGGGCGCCGCCGGTCTGACCCTCACCGGCCAGCTGGGCGACGTGATGAAGGAGTCCGCGCAGATCGCGCTCTCCTTCCTCCGCTCGCACGGCGCGGAGCTGGAACTGCCCGTCACCGGCCTCAAGGACCGCGGCGTGCACATCCACTTCCCGGCGGGCGCGGTGCCCAAGGACGGGCCGAGCGCGGGCATCACCATGACGACCGCCCTCGCCTCCCTGCTGAGCGGCCGGCTCGTCCGCACGGACGTGGCCATGACCGGCGAGGTCTCCCTCACCGGCCGGGTCCTGCCGATCGGCGGCGTGAAGCAGAAGCTCCTCGCCGCGCACCGGGCGGGCATCACCACGGTCGTGATCCCCAAGCGGAACGAGGCCGACCTGGACGACGTCCCGGCCGAGATCCTGGAGAAGCTGGAGGTCCACCCGGTGACGGACGTCCGCCAGGTCCTGGAGATCGCCCTCGCCCCGGCGGTCGTGCCGGTGGACGTGGCCGCGTAACTCCCCACCCGCCGGAGCGGGGTGCCGGTCCCGGCACCCCGCTCCGGCGCGCCGGGATCTCGTTACCCGGATGTCAGTCGGGACTGGCATGCTCGTACGCATGAACGACGACGCCTTCTGGGCTCTCATCGACGAGTTGAGCCGCCGCCCCGGTGACCGGGACGAACGCCTCGAGTGGCTGCGGACGGAGCTGCTGCGGCGTCCGGCGGCCGAGAGCGTGGAGTTCCAGGTGCGTCTGGAGAGGGCGACCGAGCGTGCCGACACGCGCGCGATGTGGACGGCGGCGAACCGCATCGAGGGCGGCCACTGCTCGGACGACGGCCTGCACTACTTCACGCTCTGGCTGGTGGGCCAGGGACGGAAGGTGTACGAGTCGGTCCTCGCCGACCCGGACGCGCTGGCCGACGTGCCCGAGGTTCGCGCGCTCGTGGGCCGGCACGTCGACGACTGGTGCGACCACGACTGGCCCGAGTGGGAGGAGCTCGACTACGTCGCCCAGGACGCCTGGGACGAGCTGACGGGCCAGGAGGGCGACGACGGCGAGGAGTTCCTCGACGCCGTCGAGGAGGCGGAGGACGCCGCGGAGGCGGCGGGGGAGTGGGAAGAGGACGAGGAGTCTCGGGAGCCCCGGCCGGAGGGGTCGGCCATGCCCCGGCTCACCGCCCTCTTCCCGCTCGCCGCCTCCGGCTCCTAGGCGGTGACGCCCAGGGCCTGTCCGGCGCGCATTGATCAGACAGGCCCTCAGACAGGCCCTCAGACAGGCCCTCAGACAGGCCCTAGGACGCGGAGGAGTCGCGGCGGCGGCCGAGGAGCAGGCTGCCCGCCGCGAAGACGGTGAGGGCGCCGGCGCCCGTGAGGGCCATCGGGAGCGGCGAGGAGGGGGCTTCGGCGGTCTCGGCGGAGAGGGCCGGGGGCTGCTCGTCCCCGCCGTGGCCGGCGTGGCTCACGGTGGAGAGCGAGGCGCCCGCCGCGATCTTCGCCTCGGTCGGCGCCTGGGGCCGCGTCTGGGTCGTCGCCGTCGCCGTGCCGCCGAAGGTGACGTCCGAGCAGCTGTAGAAGGCCTCGGGGCTGTCGTTGCGCTGCCAGATCTTGTAGACGACGTGGCGGCCGGTGCGGGCCGGCAGCTTGCCGGTGAAGGTGTAGAAGCCGTCGGTCGCGGTGCGGGCCGTGTCATAGACGGCGACGGGGGTCGGGTCCAGGTCCGACCACTTCAGGGGCTGGGTCGGGTCGAAGCCCGCCTTGGTGATGTAGACCGTCATGGTGCCCGAGTGCGGGGCCGTCACCCGGACCTTGAAGTCGAAGGAGCCGGCCGCGACGGCGGTCGAGGGCCAGTCGGTGCGCGCCCAGTCCAGGGCACGGTACTTCTCGCGGTTGGCCGAGCAGAGCTTGCCGTCCGGGATCAGGGCCTGGTGCTGGCCCGCGGCGTTGGCGATGTTGACCTCGTTCCAGTCGTAGAGCGGCTGGGTGCCGGAGTCGGCGACGAGGTCCTTGCACACCTGTGAGTCGGGGCTCTCGGGGCCCTCGGCGTAGCAGGCGGCGATCCGGCTCACGGGGTTGAAGACGGCTCCGTGGGCGCTCGCGCCGGCGGGGGTGAGGCCGACGAGGGCTGCCGCGGCGGACAGGGCGGCGACGCCGGTGGCGGTACGGCGGGAGGACGGCATGCGGGGGCTCTCTCTCGTGCGTGGGGGAGTACGGAACGAGCAACGCGCTGGGAACGCACGGGAGTTGGGATCCCGGCGATCGCCGTAGAGCCTCGCATTGGTCCATACCAATGAGCAAGGGGGTGGGTGGAAAAACACGGAGCGGCCCCCCGGGGTGCCGCACACCCGGGAGGCCGCCCTGAGGGAGAGGGTGCCGGTCAGCCGTTCGCGAGGGCCTGTACGCGCGAGTAGTCCCCGTTGAAGTGGTTGTGGTCGCCGACCGTCGGGCCGGAGGACGTGTACTGCCAGATCGTGTAGTACGGCCAGCCGGCCGGGAGTTCACCGACCTCGGAGGCGTACCGCGCGATCCACAGCGGGTTGGTGGTGGAGAAGGCCGCGGAGTTGCCCGTGCACTGCTTCCACCAGCTCGTGGCCGTGTAGATCACCGGGTCGCGGCCCGTCCGGTACTTGTACCGGTTCACGAAGTCCTGGATCCAGGCGACCATGCCGGAGGCCGTCTTGCCGTAGCAGGTCGCGCCGTAGGGGTTCCACTCGATGTCGAGCACGCCCGGCAGTGTCTTGCCGTCCCGCGACCAGCCGCCGCCGTTGTTGACGAAGTAGTCGGCCTGGGCCGCTCCGCTCGTCGTGTCCGGGGTGGCGAAGTGGTACGTGCCGCGGATCATGCCGACGTTGTAGGAGCCGGTGTACTGCTGGGTGAAGTAGGTGTTCTTGTAGTACGTGCCTTCCGTCGCCTTGACGTAGGCCCACTTCACGCCGCTGTTCCACAGCGTGGACCAGGCCACGTTGCCGTTGTGGCTGGAGACGTCCACGCCCTCCGTCCACGTGGCCAGCGTGGAGAAGCCGCCGGGCTTGGCGCCCTGGCCGTCGTGCGCGATCACGCCCATGCCCATGTAGGCGGAGCCGCGCGGGGGGATCGCCTGACGGGCGCCGGGGTCCTGGGCGGCGGTGGCGGTGCCGGAGAGGCCGAGGGGGAGGAGGAGGGCCAGGGCCGCGAGGGCGACGCCGGCGAGGGTCGTTCCGGATCTGTGCACACGCATTGCGTGCCTCCGAAAGGCTCGGTGGGGGAGCGGTGGCGGCAGGCATGGCGACAATGCCTGGAATGGACATGTCATTCAGGGCTGCCGGAGAAGACGCTACGCACGTAGACCCGCCCTGCGGAAGGGGGCCTGGTTGCCGCCGTTGGTCTATGCCTGCGAAATACTGAAGGAGCTGCGGCGATGGACGTCGCCGGAAGAAACTTTCAGCGACCGGAAAGCGCGCGGGAGGTGCTGACGTGCACGGAAGCGGTACGGGAAATGAAGGCCGGGTCACCGGCGGAGGTGGTGTGGACCAGGAATTCCTCGCGCTCGAACGGGAACTGGCGGTCTTTCTCCGCCGCGCCCGCGCCCAGTCCGGCGAGATGGCCCGCGAGGTCCACCCCGAACTGGAGCCCGCCGCCTACGGCCTCTTCGTACGCCTCGACGACGCCGGACCCCAGCGGGCCACCGAACTCGCCGGATACTTCGGCGTCGGCAAGGCCACCATGAGCCGCCAGCTCCGTGCCCTGGAGGACCTCGGGCTCGTCGCCCGCGACCCCGACCCCGCCGACGGCCGCGCCTCGCTCGTCCGCCTCACCGAGGAGGGCCGCAGCCGCTTCCGCAGCGTCCGCGACGCCCGGCGCGAACGCTACGTCCGCAAACTCGCCGACTGGGACCGCGCCGAGGTCGCCGAACTCGCCCGCCTCCTCAACCACTTCAACGTCCGCTCGGAGGGCTGACCGGCAGGCCTCGGAGGCCGGGGACGTCAGCGGTCCGACAGCTCCGCGTACACCGCCGTCGCGTCGTCGTGCAGCTTCCAGCGGCGCACCCCGCCGGCCCGCGCGTCCTCCCCCGGACTCCCTCCGGGGGTACCCCCATCGCTTCGCTCCTCCAGGGCCCGCACCCGGCGGAGCAGGCCCGCCGGGCCCTCCTTGCGCAGGACGCCGAAGCAGTCCGCCCAGTCGCCCTCGCCGAACAGCTCCACCCAGCGGCTCGCCCCGTCCGTGAGCGCCGCCAGGGCCCGTACCTCCGCGCGCGGGCTCGTCCCGGTCACCGCCCGCTCCGCGACCGCCGGGTCCGCGGCGGCGGTGAAGAAGCCGCCCTCCCGGTTCCGCAGCCGGTCCGTGGCCGCCAGGGACCGCAGCACCTCGTCCGGCACCCGGTCGAGACGGTCGTCGCGCACGGCCCGCACCGCCCCGTCCGGGGCCTCCAGGAGCAGGACGGAGTCGGAGAGGACGAGGTGCTCGACCGACTCCTCGTCCCACCGGGCGAGCACCACCGTCGCCTGAGGCGTTCGCACGTGAGAAAGGTCACAGGTGTCGCGGTGGGCGTCCGCGGTGCGCCGGATTGCCAGCGAAAGGATCTCGGACAGGGGCATGTCCCGCCGGGAACCGGACAGTTCGGTCAAAGCCCCGCCCAGTCGCGCGGTGAACCACGGGACCGTGTGCACACAACCGTCATCACCGGCGGGAGGTGTGACGCCGTCGAGCAGGACGACCGTCCCACCGCTCCCCGACGCGGGCAGAACAGCGGCCCCCCAGTCCTCATTGGGGCGTTCGGGGCTGCCGGGAAGTGAGGCGACTTCGCTGCGCATGTCATCCAGTGTGCCCGCCCCCGCGCATTTTCCCGGGAACTCCTTCACCGGACCTGCAAATGACCGGAAATGGCCTGTACCAACCCGGCAGAAGCGGCGAGAGAGGCGGAACAACCACCTCCGGCGAGCTGCGGGCGGGCATCTTGCCAAAGCACGCCCGGAAGATCCAACCGGTGCCCCGCACGAACCTCCGGCAACCGCCGCCGGAAGTTGTTCGCCAACTACTGAGTGTTGTTCACTCGTTCGGGTGGCGGAGCGGCCGATGCCCGTCCCCTTGCCGGAAGCGCTGGAATGGTCGGAAGCCGTACCAGGGGTGGGGGGCGCTCCATGTGACCGGCCGTCACCTCTGCTTCATCGGCGGACGAATCAAGAATGCGAGCACCGGTGCAGAAGAAGCGGCCTCGGAGCAAGAACGGCACGCAGAGCCAGACCCCCGGTGAGCCGCAGGCCCCCGCCGGCCGGCCCAAGCGCGTCCGCAACCGGCTGGTCGCCGGCGTCGCCCTCGTCGGCGTCACCGTCCTCGCCGCCGGGGCCCCCGCTATCCTCGCCGCCTCGACCGAGCTCACCGAGTCCCAGCGCCTCGTCACCCTCGCCGAACTCGACCGGCAGGCCGTCACCCTCGCGCACTCCCTCGCCGACGAGCGGGACGAGGTCGTCGCGTACATCGCCGCGGGCCGCGAGACCCAGAGTGGCGACGCCAAGCACAAGCGGCAGGTCACCGACACGCTCCCCCAGACTTCGTCCGGGGGGACGCCCACCTCGCTTCGCTCCACCCGGGTCGACCGCCAGATCGACGAGATCCGGCCCGCCGCCCCCACCGAGCTCCGCCGCGACCTCGCCACCGTCCCCTCCGTCCGCCGCACCGCCCTGACCGGCAAGGGCACGGCCCTGGAGGCCCACAAGGCGTACTCGGACATCATCGGCAAGCTCCAGGCCCTCGCCGACGAACTCGCCGACAAGACCCCGGCCCGCGCCTCCGACGCCGCCCTGACCGAGGCCACCCGCGCCCCCGCCGCCCTCGGCCGCGCCGTCGAACAGGCGTCCGCCACCCGCGGCCTGCTGCTCGCCGCGCTCACCGTGCCGCAGCCCGAGCCCACCGGGGACGTCCACTACGACCCCCAGACCGGCACCTACGTCGCCGACGAGCCCGCGGGCGCCGCCGAGGCCGAGCGCGCCCGCGACGGCCTGACCGCCGCCGCCCAGCAGGCCCGCGTCCGCGAGCTCGCCGCCCTCGGCGACTTCGACCAGGCCGCCGGCGCCACCGCCCGCGACTCCCTCGCGGCCACCGTCACCGGCCCCGACGTCAAGACGGCCGAGCTCGCCCTCGCCTCCCTCACCGACCAGCCCAAGCTGACCGAGGCCGAGCGCGGCACGGACCCGGCCGCCCTGGAGGCCGCCCTCTCCGCCCGTATCGAGCAGATGCGCGGCGTCGAGTCCGCCCTCGCCACCGAGCGGGTCGAACGCCTCGGCGCGCTCCGCGACGACGACGTCGAAGCCCTCGAACTGCGCATCGCCTTCCTCGGCGGCTGCCTCCTCGTCGCGATCGGCATCTCCACCTACGTCGCCCGCACCCTCACCCGGCCGCTCGCCGTGCTCCGCCTCGGCGCCGCCCGGCTCGCCGCCGCCCCCGAGCCGCACGCCGAGGAAGCGATCCGCTTCACCGGCCGCAACGACGAGTTCGCGCAGGTCGTCCGCTCGCTCAACGCCCTCCAGGGCAAGCTCGCCGGCCTCGCCGCCCAGACCGAGCGGCTCACCGACGAGCGCGCCGACCTGGCATCCGCGAAGGAGGCCGTCGGCGCCGAACTCGCCACCCAGCGCGCCGAGCTCCAGGGCCGCGTCGCCCTCCTGACCGCCGAGCTCGAACGGCTCAGGAACTCCGTCCACCACACCTTCGTGAACCTGTCGCTGCGCAGCCTCGGGCTCGTCGAGCGGCAGCTCGGCGTCATCGAGAAGCTGGAGGAGCGCGAGCAGGACCCGGACCGCCTCGCGACCCTCTTCAAGCTCGACCACATGGCGACCGTCATGCGCCGCCACAGCGAGAACCTCCTCGTCCTCGCCGGCCACGAGCACGTCCACGGCCACGCAGGGCCCGTCCCGCTCGTCGACGTGCTGCGCGCCGCCGTCAGCGAGATCGAGCGGTACGAGCGGGTCACCATCCAGTCCCTGCCGCCGCACGCCCAGGTCGCCGGCTTCGCCGCGGACGACCTGAGCCACCTGGTCGCGGAACTCCTGGAGAACGCCACCTCCTTCTCGCCGCCCGACGCCGAGGTCCAGCTCTCCGGCTGGCTCCTGGAGAGCGGCGAGGTGATGCTCTCCGTGCAGGACTCGGGCATCGGCATGACTCCCGCCCGGTCCGCCGAGCTCAACGCGCGCCTCGCCGAGGCCGACCCGGAGGCCTTCGAGGGCGAGGGGCTCGGGATGCGGGTCGTCGCCCTGCTCGCCGCCCGCCACGGCGTGCGCGTCGAACTGCGCGACCAGAAGCCGGGAGGTACGGCGGCCGTCGTGGTCCTGCCGCTGCCCCTGCTGCCCACCACTCCGCCGACGGCCGTCTCGGAGCCGGTACGGATCGCCGGCGCCGCACCCGTGCTCCAGCTGCCCGGCTCGGCCGCCGAGGCCAACTCCAACACCCTGCCGTCCCGGCACCGCGACCCGCTCGTGGAGGCGGCGGAAGCCGCGTTCCTGGCGGCGGAGGCGAGCCCGGCGCAGGAGCCGCAGGCGGCAGAGGCGCACGAGCCCGCGCCCGCGCCGGAAGCGCCGTACGAGCCTGCGCCCGAGCCGGAGTACGCCCCCGAGCCGGAGCCCGTGGAGGCGCACGAGCCCGCGCCCGCGCCGGAAGCGCCGTACGAGCCTGCGCCCGAGCCGGAGTACGCCTCCGAGCCGGAGCCCGTGGAGGCGCACGAGCCCGCGCCCGCGCCGGAGCCCGAAGTCGCCCCGTACGCGTCCGTCTCCGAGACCACGCTCCAGGTCCGGCTGCCCGACCCGCCGCCGGAGCCGGACACCCACGAGCGCGCCGCCGACGGGGAGGAGACGGCCCACGCCGAGGCGTCCACCGCCGACGTCCCCGGACCGCGCCCCGCGCAGTGGGAGCGGGTCACCGACAAGGGCCTGCCCAAGCGCACCCCGCAGGTGGTCCGCCAGCCCTCCACCGCCACCGCGCCCCGGAAGGGCGGCGTGGACGCGGAGGCCCTGCGCCGCCGGCTCGGCGGCTTCCACCAGGGCGCCAAGGCCGGGCGCCGGGACGTGCAGGCGGAGCTGGACACGGGACGCATAGAAGCGGCGAGGACTGCACGTACAGAGGAGATGACGGGGGACACAGTCGAGGAGGCACGCAGTTGACTGCGACGGGAACGTTCGGACTGAGCACGGAAGCCCGCAACCTGCAATGGCTGCTGGGGAATCTGGTGGAGGAGGTCCCGGGTGTCCGCTCGGTGGCCGTCGTCTCCTCCGACGGCCTGATGCTGCTCTCGTCGGACCCTGCCCAGCAGGCCGCGACGAGCACCCCCGAGGCCGGCCGTCCCGGTGGGCCGCGCGGCTCCAGCGCCGACCTGGCGACCATCGTCTCCGGCATCGGCAGCCTCACGGTCGGCGCCGCCCGGCTGATGGACGGCGGCGGGGTCAAGCAGACGATGGTGGCCATGGAGGAGGGCAGCGTCTTCGTCATGTCGATCAGCGACGGCTCGCTGCTCGGCGTGCACGCCACGCCCGACTGCGACATGAGCGTCGTGGCGTACCACATGGCGCTCTTCGTGGGCCGCGCCGGTCACGTCCTCACTCCCGAAGTCCGCAGTGAGCTGCGCAAGTCGATGGAGAGCACCCAGTGACGGCCATGTCCTCGGCGTCCTCGGCCCATCACGCCTTCAGGCTGCCGGTACGGGGAGAGGGGCGCCGCCCCGCGCGCGTGCGCCCGTACTCGCTGACCGGCGGCCGTACCCGCTTCGGGCACATCCTGCTCGTCGAGACCTTCGTGGCCGCGCTCGAAGCGCCCCCGGCCCGCAAGGTCCTCACGGACGGCGGCCCCGCCGCCCGCGGGCTGATGCCGGAGATGCGGGCCATCGTCGAGCTCTGCCGCCGGATGCGGACGGTCGCGGAGATCTCGGCGCTTCTGAAGATGCCGTTGGGGGTCGTCCGGGTGCTGCTCAGCGACCTGGCCGACCAGGGAAAGATCCGTGTGTACGGGACCGGTCACGGCACCGGCCAGCCCGACCGCGCGCTCCTCGAAAGGGTGCTGAGTGGACTCCGTCGTCTCTGACGCCACCGCCGTCTCCGAAACCCCGGCGCTCGCCGGCATCCCCGCCCAGCCGGGTCCCGAGGATCCCGTGCTCGACACCGAAGAGGGCGCGCAGGACTGGCAGCTCGACCACTCCCGCGCCCCGATCGCGACGAAGATCGTCGTCGCGGGCGGCTTCGGCGTCGGCAAGACGACCTTCGTCCGCGCCGTCTCGGAGATCACCCCGCTCCAGACCGAGGCGCTGATGACCACGGCGAGCGAGGACACCGACGACCTCACCGCCACCCCGGACAAGCTCACCACCACGGTGGCGATGGACTTCGGCCGGATCACCCTCGACAACGACCTGGTGCTCTACGTCTTCGGCACGCCGGGACAGCAGCGCTTCTGGTTCATGTGGGACGACCTGGTGCGCGGCGCGATCGGGGCGATCGTGCTCGCCGACACCCGCCGGCTCACCGACTGCTTCCCGGCGCTCGACTACTTCGAGAGCTGCGGGCTGCCGTACATCGTGGCCGTCAACCACTTCGAGGGCACGGAGCTGTTCGAGGCGGACGACGTCAGGGAGGCCCTGACCGTGCCCGCGCACGTGCCCGTGGTCATCATGGACGCGCGCAAGCGGTACAGCGTCGTCGAGAGCCTGCTCGCGATGGTCGCGCACGCCCTCGAAGCCACGCCCGAATAGCCCGCCCCCCTCGAACAGTTCGACCGTCACGCCAGGAGCCCCGCCCATGCGGAAGATACTCATAGTCGGCGCCGGCCAGTCCGGCCTGCAGCTCGCCCTCGGCCTCCAGTCGCAGGGGTACGAGGTCACCCTCATGTCGAACCGGACGGCGGACGAGATCCGCAACGGCCGGGTCATGTCCACCCAGTGCATGTTCGACACCGCCCTGCAGCACGAGCGGGACCTCGGGCTCAACTTCTGGGAGTCCCAGGCCCCCCGCATCGAGGGCCTCGGCGTCTCCGTCGCCGGCCCCGAGTCCGCCCGCGTGATCGACTGGGTCGGCCGGCTCGACGGGTACGCCCAGTCCGTGGACCAGCGCGTGAAGATGGCCGGCTGGATGGACACCTTCTCCCAGCGCGGCGGCCAGCTGGTGATACACGGCGCGGCCGTCGGCGACCTGGACTACTTCTCCCGCAGCTACGACCTGGTGCTCGTGGCGGCCGGCAAGGGCGAGCTGGTCTCCATGTTCGGCCGGGACGCCGCCCGTTCGCCGTACAGCGAGCCGCAGCGCGCCCTGGCCGTCGCGTACGTCCACGGCCTCGGCCCGCGCCCCGAGCACCCGGACTTCGACGCGGTCCGCTGCAACATCGTCCCGGGCGTCGGCGAGCTCTTCGTCATGCCGACCCTCACCACCGGCGGCCGCGCCGACATCCTCTTCTGGGAGGGCGTCCCCGGCGGCCCCGTCGACGCCTTCCAGGGCGTCAAGGACCCCTCCGAGCACCTCGCCCTGACGCTGGAGCTCATGGAGAAGTTCCTGCCCTGGGAGTACGCGCGGGCGACGAAGGTCGAGCTGACGGACGCGGGCGGCACCCTCGCCGGCCGGTACGCGCCGACCGTCCGCAAGCCCATCGGCCGGCTCCCCGGCGGCGGCCTGGTCCTCGGCGTCGCCGACGTCGTCGTCGCCAACGACCCGATCACCGGCCAGGGCTCCAACTCGGCGTCCAAGTGCGCCGCGGCGTACCTGGCCGCCATCGTCGAGCAGGGCGACAAGCCCTTCGACGAGGAGTGGATGCAGGGCGCCTTCGACCGCTACTGGCAGACGGCCGAGCCCGTCACCAAGTGGACGAACGCGATGCTCGCGCCGCCGCCGGAGCACATCCTGAACCTGCTCGGCGCGGCCGGACAGCTCCAGCCGGTCGCCGACCGCTTCGCGAACGGCTTCGACGACCCGGCCGACTTCGAGAACTTCTTCTTCGACCCGGAGAAGACCTCGGCGTACCTGGCCTCGGTCGCGGGCGGCTGACCAGCGTAAATTGGGTCGATGTGGCATGCCCCCGTGCTCGATCATGGGGGCATGCCCCTGTCACAGACCCTCGCCCGCGTGGACGCGGACCTGGCCGCGGGCCGTGTGCCGATGGCGCGCCAGCGCCTGCGCGGACTCGTCTCCTCCTTCCCCTGCGACCTGACCCTCCGCCGCCGCCTCGCCGAGGTGTACCGGCTGTACGGGGACGCGGCGGAGGCCGGGCGGTGGTCGTACCTCGACGAGGACCGGCGGCCGGACGAGACCGCCGCCTTCGAGGAGCGCTACGGGTCTGCCGCCTGGCGGATGAAGGCCCTCGCGTGGCGCGGACCCGAGGGGTCGGCCGCCACCGCGTTCGCCCGGGAACAGCTGGCGGCGGTGCGTACCGCCCGCGCCGAGGAGCTCGGGCGGCCCGTCGACTGGGACGACCCCGCCGCCTACGACGAGGACGCGGACGTGGAGTACGCGCCGGACACCGGCGGATGGTCGCTCGGCGGTTTCCTCGTGGGCGCCGGGTGCCTGGCGGGGACGGCCGTCTTCCTGGGGGTCTGGGTGGTCGGGGTCATCTCCCTCTTCAGCGACTGACGGCCCGACTCCGCGCGGCGGACCGCGAGCGGGGTCAGGAGGCCCGTCACGGCGAAGAGGGCGCCCACGGCGAACCAGCCGGGGCGGCCCCAGCCGATGCAGAGCGCGATGAGGAGGCCGGGGCCGAGGGCCTCGGCGAGACCCGCGCCCAGGCCGAAGACGCCCAGGTACTGGCCGGTGGCGTGGGGCGGGGCGAGCGCGTACGACACCTCGAAGCCGCCCGCCGCGTGCCACAGTTCGCCGACCGTGTGGACGACCGCGGCGGTCAGCAGCAGCACGACCGCCACCGCGACGGGCGTCCCCGCGGAGAGCGAGACGAGGGCGCAGGAGACGAGGAAGGCCGCACCGGCGCGCCGGTAGGCGCGGCCCCCGGCCCGGGGTGAGTCGACGCCGCGGCTCGCCCGCACCTGGAGACCGACGACGAGGACCGTGTTGGCGAGCATGGTGCCGGAGACGAGCCAGGGCGGGGCGGTGGTGGACCCGACGAGCCAGAGCGGGATCGCGACCGTGAGCACCTTGAACTGGATCGCCATGACGCCGTCGAGCGCGGTGAGCGCCAGGTACGGCCGGTCCCGCAGCGCGATCCACCGGGGGCCGCGGGCGGCGGGCGCGGGCGCGACGGGCGGCAGCAGGAGCAGGACGGCGGCGGAGG
The DNA here is from genome assembly GCF_040295385.1 of Streptomyces sp. NPDC002825. Lineage (NCBI taxonomy): Bacteria > Bacillati > Actinomycetota > Actinomycetes > Kitasatosporales > Streptomycetaceae > Streptomyces > Streptomyces sp. NPDC002825. Next base: position 125,094 of record NZ_JBEOVH010000009.1, on the reverse strand, counting down.
CCGCGAAGGCGCAGGCGTTCCCGGCGACGAGGACCTGGTAGGCGCCGAGCGTGCCGACCTGCACCGCCCACCCCGCGAGGAGCGCGCCCAGGGAGATCCCCACATTGGTCACGGCCCGCAGGTAGGCGCGGAACTCCTGCGGCCTGTCCCCTCCGTGGTGCCGGATGAGCGGCGCCCGGGCGGCGAGACCGGCCGCCTTCGCGCCGGTGGCCGCGGAGACGGCGAGGACGAACGGCCAGAAGCCGTCGGCGAGGACGAAGGCCGCCGTGGCGAGCGCCTGCACCGCCAGGGTCGTCACGGAGACCCCACGCGCCCCGCGCCGGTCGGCGAGGTGGCCGACGGCGATCCCCACGGCCAGGGAGAGGAGCCCGGCGATGCCGAGCCCGAGGCCCACGGCGGCGGCCGGGAGGCGCACGGCCTGGGTGAAGTACAGGACGCCGGCGGTCAGGAAGAGCCCGCTGCCGACGGCGTTGACGAAGTTGGAGGCGGCGAGGGCGCGTCGGGGCCGGGTGTCCGGCAGGAGTGCGGGCATGACGGGGCTGGGCATGACGGGCTCCGTGTCCGTGACAGGCGATCGGCCATCGGTAAGGACCCGTCCAGCTTGTTGCATATTACTTGCAGGAGCAAGAGGCATGCGAGGAGCGGGAGTTCAGCTCCTGTCGTACCCCTCGTCCGCCCCGTCCTTCGCTCCCGCCGGGAGCGTGGGCGGGGTGTACGCCTCCAGCGCCTTCCCTCCCGGATCGGGCCGTACGGCCCCGAGCAGCGGGTTCGCCGCGAGCGGTGAGACCTTCACCTTCCCGCCCGGCCGCGGCGCCTGCACCACCAGGCCGTCGCCCAGGTAGAGGGCCACATGGGTCGCGCCCGGGAAGTAGACCACCAGGTCGCCGGGGCGGAGCTCCGCGAGCGGCACCCGGGGCAGCGTCGCCCACTGCTCCTGGCTGGTCCTCGGCAGCTCCCGGCCTGCCGCCGCCCACGCCTGCTGCGTCAGCCCCGAGCAGTCGTACGTCTCCGGGCCCTCCGCCCCCCACTCGTACGGCTTGCCGATCTGGTCCACCGCGAAGCGCAGCGCCTCCGCGCCCGCCCGGGACGGGGTGCGCGCGAGGTCCAGGACGCCGGAGTCGAGCAGCTCGCGCTGGGCGCCGGCGGTCTGGACGCGTTCGAGCGCGGTCAGCCGGGCCAGCTGGTCCGGCGACAGGGCGGCGAGCAGCTTCTCCACCTCGGCGAGCTTGGCCCGCACCTCGTCGCGCCGCTTGCGCTGCGCGGCGGCGAGCCCCTGCTGCCGGTCCAGGGCCTTGCGGGAGGCGCTCGCGAGACTGCCCGCCTGCCGCTCGGCGCTCGCGAGCCGGGTGACGGCGGTCGCCCGGTCGCGGGCCGCGCGGTCCATCAGATGACCCTCGTCCAGCGCCGACCGGGGGTCCGTGGCGAAGAGCAGCCGCAGGGAGGAGAACGACGAGAACGACGTGAGCCCGGACCTGCCCTGGTACTGGTCCCGGGCGATCCGGCCGGCCGCGGCACGGCCCTGCGCGAGGGCGGTCCGGGCGGCGGTGAGCCGGGCGGTGACCTTCTTGGTGTCGGCGGCCTGCAGCTTCAGCTTCTCCTCGGCGGCGTTGTAGCGCTCGGTCGCCTCCTCGGTCTGCTGGAAGAGCGTCCGCAGCCGGGTGAGCAGGGCACCGACGGAGTCCCCGCCCGGGGGCGGGAGCGCGGAGGCGTCGTCCTCGGCCGGGGGAGTGGCCTCCGGCTCCGCCCGGGCGACCGGGGCCTCCACGGGTGGGTCGGCGGGCGGGTCCGGGGCGGCGCCCGCCGCCGGGAGCACCCCCGTGAGCGCCGTCGTCGCGGCGAGCGCCCCCGTGCAGACCGTGCGCAGCAGCCTTCGCGACACGTCACCACCTCCACGGGGATGATGACGGGTCACTTCATCCGATTACCGTACGAATCGGGGCGCGCCGACCCGCGTCACTCGTTCGGCCCCGCCGAAGGCTTCCGCGTCGGCCCCGGGGCAGCCTCCTGGGCCTGCTCCTGGCTCGGCTCCCGCGTCGGCTCCTGGGCCTGCTCCTGGCTCGGCTCCCGCGTCGGCTTCTGCTTCGGATCCTGTGCCGGCCTGGGCGTCGGCTTGGACCACGGCCACTTCAGCTCCCGCCGCTCCCGCCCCTCGGGCGCGTACACGTACACCCAGCCGCGCTGGAGCCCGAGCCGCTTCGTGTAGCCCGCCGGCTCGCGGCGGTACGTGTGCAGGGTCGGCGGGTGCCCGTCGTGCGCCGGGACCGGGATCTCGTACCACTTCGGGGGGTGGCCGGTCGGGCCGACCAGGATCGGCAGGGCCCGGCCGTCGAGGGGGCCGCCGCGGAAGGGGGTGTTCTCGCTTCTCACCCCCACAGTCTCTCCCGGCTCACCGCCTCACAGCAGGTGGGCCGCCTCGCCCACCACCGGGATCACCCGTCGGGCCAGCGTCGCCACCGGCCCCTCGCGGGTCTCCTGCGCGAGCAGCCGCTTCACGACCTCCGTCGTCTCCTCGTCGCTCGCCGTGGTCGCCGCGAGCAGGGCGACGAGATGGTCGACGAGCCAGTCCCGCAGCTCCCGCGCCGGCGGCTGCTTCTCCTCGTCGAGCCAGATGAGCGAGGCGGCCTCGACGGCGGCGATCCACGTCCGGACGAGCATGCCGAGCCGCGGGCCCGGCCGCTCCACCCCGAGGTGGACGAGGATCTGCTCGGCGGCGGCCCGCCGCACCTCGTCCACGATCGCGGAGGTCCGGGAGGTCTCGGCGACGCTGCCGCCCCGCAGCAGCGCGCTGAACCCGGCGTCGTGCTCGTCGACGAAGGCCAGGTAGCGGTCGAGCACCCGGCGGAGCCGCTCGGTGGGCGGCCCGAGCGGCGGCTCGGTGAAGCACCGGTTCAGGGCGTCGGCCGAGGAGCGCAGGGCCGCCTCGTACAACTGCTGCTTGCCGCCGGGGAAGTACCGGTAGACGAGGGGCCGCGAGACGCCCGCCGCCTCGGCGACGTCGTCGAGCGAGACCTCCTCGGGCGGCCGGTGGGCGAAGAGCTCCTGGGCGGTCTCCAGGAGCTGCCCGCGCCGCTCCTCGACGCTGAGCCTGCGGTACGCGGGGGTGGCGGCGCTCGTCATGAACGGCAGCGTATCCGCGGACCGGGCCCCTCAGGCCAGCAGTCCCGAGGACTTCCAGAGCCGGCGGCCCGCCCCGCGCAGGACGCCCACGTCGTCGAGGAAGTCCGTGAGCCGCCGCGCGCCGGACCGCATGACCTCGCGCCGGTGCCCGCTCGCCTTCACCTGGGCGACGGCCTCCCGCCGGTCCAGGCCCACCGCCTCGTACACCCCGGGGTTGACGAAGCAGGTGGAGAAGACCCGCGCGGCCTCGCCACAGCTCAGCCGGGTGAACTCCTGCTCCCAGCGCGGGGCCGTCGCCATCTGGCGGCGCAGCTCCTCGCGCGCGTACCGGACGTGCCGGGCCTCCTCGACGACATGGATGCGGGTCACCCCGCGGACGAGGCTCTGCACCCGCTCGTCCGGGAAGGTCAGGCGCTGCATCCAGTCGAGGATCTCCTCGCCGAGCAGGGTGGAGGCGAAGGAGCCGGGCGTGGTGGAGACGGTCTTCAGGATCCGCGCGAGGTTGTGGTAGATCCTCGGCACCGGATAGGCGGGGGTGCCGCCGCGCCGGATCAGCCGGGCGAACATCATCGAGTGCCGGCACTCGTCCGCGATCTCGGTGAGCGCGTAGCGGACGTGTCGGCTGGTCAGGGGCTTGTCGTAGATGTGCCGGACGAGCAGCTGCATGAGGATGATCTCGAACCAGACGCCGAGGGAGGCGAGCGAGGCCGCCTCGTGCCGGGAGAGCTCGATCCGCTGCTCCTCGGACATCCGGCGCCACAGCGGCGTGCCGTAGAGCGAGACCAGCTCGGGCGGCCAGAACCACTTGCCGTCCTCGAAGGGCGCGGACCAGTCGAGCTCGGTGTCCGGGTCGTACGAGTGTCTGCGGGAGGACTCCAGGAGACGCTCGGCGACCTGCTCACGGTCGCGCAGCGGCCCCAGGGCGTCCCGGAGGAGGCTGAAGTCGGGCTCGGTGGAGGACCTCGACGGCGTCATGACTGTTATCAGACTGCTCGTCAGCAATGCCGTCAATCCCTCGCGTCCGACTTGTTGACGATCCGTCTACCACCGTGTGAGCCTGCTGGAAACGGACGGAAGGAGTCGTCAGTGTCGACGCGCGACCTTTACGTGAACGCCCCCGCAGGACCCGTCTGGGAGGTCCCCGCCGCCGGCGCCGCCCGCTTTCTCTGGGAATACGATGTGGAGAACGTCGGCCGCGAGCGCCTCCTCGCCCTCTACCAGAAGGGCAAGGACAAGCAGTGGGACGGCGCCACCCGGATCGACTGGGACATCGAGGTCGACCCGTACGACCCGCTCGGCACCCCCGACGAGGTCCTCACCCTCCACGGCACCCGCCACTGGGCGAAGATGACCGAGAAGGACAAGGGCGACCTGCGCCGGCACTACTCCTCCTGGCAGTTCAGCCAGTTCCTCCACGGCGAGCAGGGCGCCATGATCTGCGCCGCCCGGATCGTCGAGTCCGTCCCCGACCTGGACGCCAAGTTCTACTCGGCCACCCAGACCATGGACGAGGCCCGGCACGCCGAGATCTACGGCCGTTTCCTCCACGAGAAGATCGGGATGCTCTACCCGATCAACGACAACCTCAAGGGCCTCCTCGACGACACCCTGCGCGACTCCCGCTGGGACATGCCCTACCTCGGCATGCAGGTCCTCATCGAAGGCCTCGCCCTCGCCGCCTTCGGCATGATCCGCGACACCACCGACAAGCCGCTGCCCAAGCAGATCCTCGCGTACGTGATGCAGGACGAGGCCCGGCACGTCGCCTTCGGCCGGATGGCGCTGCGCGACTACTACAAGCAGCTCACGGACGCCGAGCTCCGCGAGCGCGAGGAGTTCGTCATCGAGGGCTGCCATCTGATGCGCGACCGGCTGCGCGGGGTCGAGGTCCTGGAGAACTTCGGCATCCCGAGGAAGGAGGCGGAGGAGCTCAGCGAGCAGAGCGAGTTCCTGCACCTCTTCCGCAAGCTCCTCTTCAGCCGGATCGTCCCCTGCGTCAAGGACATCGGCCTCTGGGGCGAACGCCTCCAGAAGGCCTACCTGGACATGGGCGTCTTCGACCTCGGCGACTCCAACCTGGACCTGCTGATGACCCAGGACGAGGAGATCGCGGAGGCGCTGGACCGCGAGCGCTTCGCGACGGAGGAGGCCGAGCGGGTCGCGGAGGTGGAGCGGGCGATCACGGCGGGGGCGGAGGAGTAGCGGCCCGCGGGGCGAGGGAGCGGCACGGAGCAGCGGCCCCGGGCCGCGGAGGAGCGGCGGCCCCCGGGGGGCGAGAGCAGTAGTCCGGGCCGCGGAGGAGCAGTGGCCCCCGGGCGGGAAGGAGCAGCGGCGGCCCCGGCCCGCGGTGGCCTCAGTGCAGTGGCGCGGCGGTGAAGTGGCGTACCTCCAGCGGCGCGAGGAGGTACTCCTCCTCGCCCGGCAGCGTCACCGGCTCGTCGCGCCAGCCCTCGCCCGCGTACGCCACCAGGTCCTCCTCGGACCGCCAGCGGCTCACGTAGAGCAGCGAGTGCGGCGGCGCGACCAGCACCTCGTGGCCCAGGAGGCCCGGGTGCAGCGCGGGGAACCCGGCGACCGCCGAGACGATCAACTCCCGGAACTCCTCGAAGCGTTCGGGACGGACGCGTGCCTCGCTCACTCGGGTGATCACGCCGGGCAGGCTCTCACGCGGCCGGTCGCGGCGTCACCCCCTCGGGCCGCCCGGCGGCCCCACCGGCCGGGCCGCCGGGGTCGGGAGCGGGGTGCCCGGCCGCGCCGGCGCCGGACCCGGCCGCCCACCGGGCTCCGTGTCCGGTCGCGCGCCCCGTTCGTCGCCCGCCGCCTCGTCCGGCCGCGTGCCCCGTTCGTCCCCCGGCTCCCCGTCCGGCCGCGCGCCCCGCTCCTCACGCGGCCGCGCGCTCTGATCCTCGTCCGGCCGGACGGCCCACGGGCGCGACGCCTCGCCCGGTGCCGCCCGGGCCTCCGCCTCCAGCCTCAGCGCCTCCTCCATCACCGCCTTCGCGATCGGCGCCGCGCTGCCGCCCCCGCTGATGTCCGTACGGGAGGCCTCAGCGTCCTCGACGACGACCGCCACCGCGACCGCCGGCTGGGCCGCGTCGTCCGCCTGGGCCCAGGCGATGAACCAGGCGTACGGGGTGCCCGTGTTGCCGAAGCCGTGCTGGGCGGTGCCCGTCTTGCCGCCGACCCGGGCCCCGGGGATCGCCGCGTTCGTCCCCGTGCCCTCCTCCACGGCCCGCACCATCAGCCGCTGGAGCTGCATGGCAGTCGAGGGGGTCATCGCCTGCCGGTAGCTGCGGCGGCCCGTGCGGTCCACGCTCGTGCCGCCGGAGGTCGTGGTGCGGTCGACGAGGTACGGGTGGGCGATCTCCCCGTTGTTGGCGACGGCCGCCGCCACCATCGCCATCTGGAGCGGGGTCGCCGTCGTGTCGAACTGCCCGATCGACGACAGCGCCAGCTGGTCCGGGCTCATCTCCCGGTCGAAGTTGGACTTGGCCACCCAGGACGGCACCCGCAGCCCCGTGTCGTTGAAGCCGAACCGCTCCACCGCCTCGACCATCCCCGGCAGTCCCACCTCCACCCCGAGCCCGGCCATCACCGTGTTGCAGGACCACTGGATCGCGGTCGCGAGGGAGGCGTCGCCGCAGCCCGTGGCCTCGTTCGGCAACACCTGCCGGGTGCCGGGCAGCACGAAGGGGTCCGGGGTGTCCGTCGGCGCCTCCACGTCCCGCACCACCCCCGCGTCCAGAGCCGCCGCAGCCGTCACGATCTTGAAGGTGGAGCCGGGCGGATACGTCTGCCGCAGCGCCCGGTTCAGCATCGGCTGGTTCGGCGAGGTGTTCAGGCGCCGCCAGGCGTCCTTGACCTTCCGGCCCGTCCCGGAGAGGACGCCCGGGTCGTACGAGGGCGAGCTGACGAGCGCCAGGATCCGGCCGCTCGACGGCTCGACCGCCACGACCGCGCCCCGCTTCCCGTCCAGCCCCCGGAAGGCCGCCTCCTGCATCGGGGCGCGGATCGTGGTCACCACGTCGCCGCCGGGCTGCCGGCCCCGGGTGAGGTCGTTCCACAGGGGCAGCGGCGCCAGCATCGGGTCGGTGCCCGCGAGGATCTCGTCCTCGGCGTGCTCGACGAGCGTCGTGCCGTACGTCTGGGAGGCGTAGCCGGTCACCGGCGCGTACAACGGCCCCTGCTTGTACGTCCGTTCCCAGCGCAGCTGCTGTCCGCTGTCCCGCGAGCCGGTCACCGGCTTCCCGTCGACGACGATCTCGCCGCGCGGCTGCGCGTACCGGTCGATCGCGATCCGCCGGTTGGCCGGGTTGTCGTCGAGGGACTCGGCCTCGAAGACCATCACGCGCGCGGCGTTGACGAGCAGCGCGACGAGCAGGATCAGACAGAGGGCGGCGGCCCTGCGGATGTACCGGATCACGAGGTGTCTCCCGTCCTGCCGGCGGACCCCGTCACCGCGGCCCCCCGACCTTCGCGAGCTCGCCGGTGTCGGCGCCGTCCGGCTGGGGCGCGCGGGCCGAGTCGCTGACCCGGATGAGGAGCGCGACGATCACCCAGTTGGTCACCACGGAAGAGCCTCCCTGCGCCAGGAACGGCATCGCCATGCCGGTCAGCGGGATCAGCCCCATCACCCCGCCCGCGATCACGAAGACCTGGAGCGCCACGATCGAGGCGAGGCCGATCGCGAGCAGCCGCCCGAAGGGGTCGCGCAGCGAGAGGCCGGCGCGGTAGCCGCGGGCGACGAGCAGCGCGTACAGCAGGAAGAGCGCGGTGAGGCCGACGAGCCCCAGCTCCTCGCCGGCCGTCGCCAGGATGAAGTCGGACTTGGTGGCGAAGCCGATGAGGACGGAATGGCCGAGGCCGAGCCCCGTACCGAGCATGCCGCCGGCGGCGAAGGCGAAGAGCGACTGGGCGAGTTGCCCGGGGCCCTCGCCCGCGCGGATCGAGGCGAAGGGGTCGAGCCAGTCCTGCACCCGGCTGTGGACGTGGGGTTCGAGCGAGCCGACGAGGAAGGCCCCGGCGGAGGCCAGGAGGAGTCCGACCGCGATCCAGCCCGTCCGGCCGGTCGCCACGTACAGCATGATCACGAAGAGGCCGAAGAAGAGCAGCGAGGTGCCCAGGTCCCGTTCCAGGACGAGGACGCCGACGCTCAGCAGCCAGATCGCCACGATCGGCCCGAGGACCCGGCCCGTCGGGAACTGGAACTTCCAGATCCGACGGCCGGTGTACGCGAGCGCGTTGCGGTTGGCGGCGAGGTACGCGGCGAAGAACACCGCGAGCAGGATCTTGGCGAACTCGCCCGGCTGGAAGGAGAGACCGCCGATCCGGATCCAGATCTTGGCGCCGTTCACCGCCGGGAAGAAGATCGGCAGGATCATCAGTCCGAGCGCGGCGGCCACCGACACGTACGCGTACCCCTGGAGCGCCCGGTGGTCGCGCAGGAGCAGCACGACCACGATGAAGAGCGCCACCCCGAGCGTCGACCAGACCAGCTGCGTCGCCGCCGCCTGGTCCTTCGGCGTCTCCAGGTCGAGGCGGTAGATCAGCACCAGGCCGAGGCCGTTGAGGAGCACAGCGATCGGCAGCAGCAGCGGATCGGCGTACGGCGCGCGGAAGCGGACCGCGAGATGGGCGACGAGCGCGAGCAGCCCGAGCCCGGCCCCGTAGCGGGCGGCGTCGGGCGGCACGGCGCCGCTGCGGGCGAGGCCGACCTCCGCGTAGCCGAGGACGGAGATCAGGACCGCGCCGATCAGGAGCGACAGCTCCACGCCGCGCCGCTTCGGGACACGGATGCCGGGCGGGGGTGCGTCCGGGCTCCGGGGCCGTGGTGCGGGTGCGGTCATGGCCGCAACGTAGCAAGCGGTATGCCCTATGTCCCTTTTGTGTGACGGTGTGCCGTCACTGCTCGGATTCCGGGTCGGCGAGCCGTACGTACTCCGGCAGCCGCAGCCGGGCCTCGGCGCCCCCGTCCGGGGCGGCGGCGAAGACCAGTTCGGCGCCGATCACCCCCGCCTGCCCCACCGCGATGGTCAGTCCGAGACCGTGCCCCTTGCCCCCGCTCTCGGTACGGAACCGCTGCGGCCCCGACTCCAGGAGGTACGCCGGATAGCCCGGCCCGTGGTCCCGCACCGACACCACCGGCCCGTCCACCGTCACCACCACCGGCGGCGCCCCGTGCCTGTGCGCGTTGGCCACCAGATTGCCGAGCACCCGCTCCACCCGCCGCCGGTCCGTCTCCACCGTGGCGTCCCGGACGATCCGCACCTCCGTGTCCGTGCCCGAGGCGCGCACCACCCGCTCGGCGAGCGGCCCGAGCTCGTGCACCGCCAGGTCCACGGTCTCGGTGCGGGCGTCGAGCCGCGAGATCTCCAGGAGGTCCTCGGTGAGCCCGCGCATCGCCCGCACCCTGTCCCGTACGAGCTCCGACGGCCGCCCCTCCGGCAGCAGCTCGGCCGCCGCCGAGAGACCCGTCAGGGGGGTCCGCAGCTCGTGCGCCACGTCGGCGGTGAACCGCTGCTCGGTCTGCAGCTTCCGCTGCAGCGACGAGGCCATCGTGTCGAGCGCCCCGGACACCGTGGCCACCTCGTCCTGCGGGCGCGAGGGGTCCTTCGTACGGGGATCGTCCACGCGCGCGTCGAGGTCGCCGGCGCTGATCCGGCGGGCCACCTGTGCCGTCAGATGCAGCCGGCGGGTGACCCGGGTGACGGCGAAGGCGCCGACGAGCAGGGTCGCGCCGATCGCCAGGACGGAGGAGCCGAGGATCGAGCGGTCGAGCGCGTCGATCGTCTCGGCGCTCTGGGTGTAGTCGAGGCGTACGGCGAGGGCCCGGCCGTCCGCCGGTCCCGCCGCCCACATCGTCGGACGGCCCTTGTACACCGCGACCACCGTGCCGCGCTCCCCGCTCACGGCGAGCGCCCGCAGCGAGGCCGGGAGGCCGGGCGGATCCACCCCGGCGAACCGGGGGAGCGGCTCGCCCGCCTCGTAGAGCCCGCTGACCTCGCCGAGCCGCGTCAGGGCCTTGTCGCGGGAGTCGCTCACGGTCTGTCCGGTCACCGAGACGTGCACGAGGATGCCGAGCAGCGCGGCGAGGGCGCAGCACATCACCGCGATGAAGACAGCTGCCTTCCAGGTGAGGGTCGCGGTCCAGGCGGGGAGCCGGGGCGCCCTCACGGCGTGGCCTCCGGGGGCCTCACGGCGTGGCCTCCGGGGGAGAGGGGTGCGGGTCTCACGGCGTGGCCTCCGGGGAGAGGGGTACGGGCCTCACGGCGTGACCTCCGGGGATACGGGCGCGGGGGTGTCGGTCGGTGTCGGCGTCGGGCTCACCAGGTGCGGCGCGGGCACCGTCGAGGGGCCGGTGCCGGGCGGCTTCACCCGGACGATCTCGTCCCGGGTGGGCAGCATGCTGCGCTGCTGCTCGTCCCAGGTCCAGGCGGTCCGGTACTCGTACCCGGGGATGCCGGCCGAACCGACCCGGAGGATCAGGTCCCGGCCCGCCAGCTCCACGCTGATGACCTGGTCGACGGTGGACATGACGCGGGTCAGGTTCCCGTTCTCGGCGAGGTAGACCCGCACCCCCACCTGCTGGTCCGGCATCCGGATCCCGACGATGAGCTCGTCCCGGCCGTTGCCGGTGAGGTCGCGGTAGTACGGCTGCAGGACGGGACAGGCGGCCGGTGCCGTTCCGCAGGCCTCGATCGCGCGGGCGGTCTGCTCGTACATGCCGTCCGCGCCGGTGTACGTGTGGGGGTGGGCGCGCACCTCGGCCTGGACGACCGCCACCGCGTCGAGGGAGTGGACGTCGTTGTCGGTGACCTTGATGCCGGGGACGCGCTGGGTGTCGGACTCGCCGTAGTCGATCGGGGGGTTCGTGGCGGGCGGCAGATCGGGCCAGAGCCGGACGGGACCCTCGGCGGCGGGCGTGGGACCTGCGCTCTTGAGCTCGCCCTCGCGGCCGTCGCAGCCGGCGAGCACGAGGGTGAGACCGACGGCGCACAGGGCGACGGCGGCGGCGCTGCGCACTCCGCGCGGTCTCACGGGGCTCCTCGGTCGGTCGGGGGGTGGACTCCCTGTAGACCTTATGCGGAGTGAAGTCCTTTTTGTCTCATCATCGGATGTCAGAGCCTCCGGCAGGCTGGAACACCGCCGCGACGGGCCTGCAACGACCCCGCCGGGCCTGGAACAACCGCCGACGACCCTGGAACAACCCCCGCCGGGCCTGGAACAACCGCCGGCGGCCCTGGAACAACCCCCGCCGGGCCTGGACAACCCCGCCGCGCCTAGAACGCCCCCCGCTCCATCCGGGCCAGCGCCGCCCGGCACAGGGTGAGCAGCTTCTCGTCGAGGTGGATGTCGTGGGAGCCGGAGCCGTCCTCGCGGGCGTTGTGGCGGCGCCTGCGCGTGAGCTCCGTGAGGACCACCAGCTGCGCACCCGAGGCCGCAGGACCCATCTCCGCGAGGCACTCCGCGATGTCCACGCGCGCGTGCCGGTTCTCCTCCCAGGCCGCCAGCAGCACCGGGAGCGAGTCCGACGCGTCGCCGGACACCCGCCACAGCGCCGCGGCGGTGCGGACCCGCACCCACAGGTCCCGCGAGAGCAGCCCCGGCCGCAGGACGGGGACCGCCCCGGCCGCCGCCGGGCCGATCTCGCCGAGGGCCTGCGCGGCGGCGCACCAGTCCCCGACCGGCGTGCCCGGACGCAGCCACCGCTCCAGGGCAGGGAGCACGTCCCCCCGGTCCCCCTCGGCCGCCCACAGCGCCCGGGCCGCCGCCGTGGCCACCGCGGCCGACTCGGCGCCCAGGAGCTCCCGCATGTCCGGCACGGCCTCCCCGGCGGCGGGCCCGAAGGCGGCCAGGGTCCGCAGGGCGGCCTCCCGCACCCAGTCCCGCCGGTTCGCCGGTGCCCCGCGCAGCACCCGCAGCACCTCCGGCACGGCCTGTCCGCCCCGCACGGCCCCCAGGGCGTACAGCAGCGGCGCCGCCCGGTCGTACAGCCGCTCGTCCAGCTCGACCTCGGCGAGCCTGCGCCGCAGCAGCGGGGCGAGCATCGCCGCCGAGGGACCGAGCCCGTCCATGGCGTACAGCAGCTCGCGCCGCACCTCCGGCTCCTCCAGGGCACGGGCGAGCAGCGGCACCGCGCGGCTGTCCCCCGCGCGCGCCAGCGCGAGCAGCGCCCCGTCCCGCCCGGACCGCCCGACGAGCCCCTGGCCCGAGGGGATGGCGACCGGCCCGGTGGCGAGGCGCGCCGCGAGCGCGTCGGCGGCGGGCGCGCCCAGCTCGAAGAGCCGCTCCAGGAGGGACGTGGCCGCCTCGCGGAGCCTGGGCTCGGGGTCCTGGAGCTGCGCGCCGACGAGCCGGACGACCTCTTCGTACCGCCCGCGCCAGACCCGTATCAAACCGCCGCACAACCAGATCGCGTCCGACCGCTGCCCCCAGTCCGGGCTGCGCAGCTGCGCCAGGATCAGCGCGATCCGGTCGTCGACCCGGTCGTCGAGCGCGGCGTGCAGGGTCCGCAGCAGCTCCTCCGTCCAGGGGGCGGGCCGGCCGGCGGCGTGCTCCTCCAGGAGCTCGCGGACCTGTCCGATGAGCGTGGGCGTCGCGGCCCGCTCAGTGCCGGGGGCGGGCTGGCGGTTCGCCGAGGTCCTGATCTCCTCCAGGAGTCCCGTCACCCACGGCACCACGTCGTCCGGGATGTCGGCGGGCGCGCAGCGCGCCCGCTGGGCGAGCGCCGCGAGCCGCAGCCCCGGGTCGTGGGCGGCGCGGGCGAGCCAGCCGAGCCAGTCGACGGTCTCGGTGCGCAGCGAGGCGTGCCGCAGCGCGATCCGCCCGACGGCGGCCACCAGGGCGAGCCGCACCTCGGTGTCCCGCTCGACGGTGAGCCGCTCCCGCAGCAGGGTCAGCACCCGGGCGGGCTCGGGGTGCAGCGAGGCGAGCGCGCAGGGCGCGGCGAGCCGCACCTCGGGGTCGGGATCGGAGACGAGCCCGAGGAAGACGTCGGCACCTGCGGCGATGGCGGCGGCGGCCATCGCGTAGTTGGCGGCGGGGATGAACTCCTCGTCGTCGGAGTCGAGCGCGTCCAGTTCCTCGTCGTCGTCATCCAGCTCGATCCCGCCGATGCTGGTGAGCAGCTCGACGATGCAGCCCCGGTCCTGGACGGCGGGATCGGCGACGAGTTCCAGCAGGAAGGGGATGCAGGCGAGCGTGGAGTCGTAGACGTCGCCCTGGTGGTGCACCGCGCCGTACATGCCGTCGAGCGCGGTCTCCCGCTCCGCGGGATCGGCGGAGGCGAGTCCGCGGAGGAGCTCCGGCACGTCGTCCGCGGGGCCGTACGCGTGCCCCAGCGAGGCCCAGTCGACCTCCTCGATCCCCGTCAGCATTGCCAGGCCGCCTTCCCCGTGAGCGCTGTGCCAGGCAGCAAGTGTGCACCACAGGACGGACAACAAGGCCGAACCGGCGACACCTGCCGCGCCCGGAGCGCCGGTTGCGGTCTGTTTGCGCCATGTACGGTGCGGAGCAAGGCAGTTGCGCTCGGTGCCCGAACGGGGGGCGCGCCGAGCGCCCGCCCGTGCGGGCGGCCCCTACCCCTCCGACCGCACGCGGACGAACGCCGCCGTCTCGTGCCGCCCCGCGACCTGGCGCAGCTCGACCGGGAGCGGCGGGTCGATCCAGCGCACCGGCCCGTGCTCCGGGTCCTCCGCGAGGGGCCCCGCGCGCTCGCCCGCGAGCTCGCCGACCTGGCGCGACTGCGCGGGGGTCAGCTTGGGCGAGGTGGTCAGGGTGCGGCCGTCGGGGAGCCGTACGACCAGGGCGCGGGGCCGGTCCGGCGGACCGACGAGGGCGAGCAGCAGGGCGTCGCTCGTGTCGGCGTGCCGGATCTTGCGCCACTCCCAGGTGGAGCCCGCGCGGTAGGCCGAGCCGAGCCGCTTCGCGACGACGCCCTCGACGCCCGCCGCCCGCAGGTCACGGAACCAGGCCCGCGCGGTCTCCTCGTCCGATGTGGCCAGGACCCGCTGGAGCGGCGGCTCGGCCTCCCGCAGGGCGGCGCCGAGCAGCTCCCACCGGTCGCGGAGCGGCAGAGCCCGCACGTCGCGGCCCGGCACGGCGAGCAGGTCGAAGGCGACGTACGAGACGGGCACCCCGGCCCGTACCCGGTCGGCGTGCGTACGGAGCAGGTCGGTGAAGCTCAGCCGGCCGTCCCGGTAGGCGCACAGCTCGCCGTCCAGGACGATCCCCGGCGGCAGCTGCTCGCGCAGGTGCGCGGCGATGTCGGGGAACTCGGGGGCGAGGTCGCGGCGGGAACGGGACTGGAGGACGACCTTCCCGCCGTCGAGGACGAAGGCGAGCGCGCGGAACCCGTCGAGCTTGAGGGAGTACTGGAGTTCCCGGGGCGGCTCGGCCTGCGCGGGGATCTCGTCGGCGGAGCGGGGCCGCATGACGTCGACGGGCGGCAACAGCACGACGGGACCGGTCGGTGGGGCGGGGACGGGGGTCACGGCAGGGCTCCCGCCCGCCGGGGGGCGGGGGTCGGCGGGCGCGTGGCACGGCTCGCGGCCCTGCTCATGGCCCTGTTCACGGCACGGGTGGCGGCACGGGTGGCGGCCCGGTTCATGGGCCGGCGCACGGCCCTGCTCACGGCAGAACCAGCCGCCCGGCGCACGGCCCTGCTCACGGCAGGGCTCCCGCCCGCTCGGGTGCGAAGAGGGGCTCCATGAGGTCCCCGTACCGCTCCAGACGTGGCGCGATGTCGCCCATGAGGAGGGCAAGCCCCTCGGGGTTTCCGATAGGGGAGGCGCACTCCTCGACCTCCTCCCATGTGACGGGCGCCGAGACGGTGGGCCGGGCACGGGCCCGCAGGGTGTAGGGGGTGGCGGTGGTCTTGGCGGCGGCGTTCTGGCTGTGGTCGACGAAGACCTTCCCGGCCCGCAGGGCCTTCGCCATCCGGTGCGTGACGAGCCCCGGCAGCTCCGCCTCCGCCTCGACGGCGAGCCGCTTCGCGTACGCCGAGACGTCCGCGGACGGCGTGGGCACGACGGGCACGAGCAGATGCAGTCCCTTGGAGCCCGAGGTCTTGGCGAAGGCCTCGAGGCCGTCGGCGGCGAGCCGCTCGCGCAGGTGCAGGGCGACCAGGCAGCACTCCGCGATGCCTGCGGGCGGCCCGGGGTCGAGGTCGAACACGAGCCGGTCGGCGACGGCGGGGGAGGAGGCGCGCCACTGGTGCGTGTGGAACTCCACGACGAGGTTCGCGGCCCATATGAGCGAGGCCAGGTCCTCGATCACCACCTGCCGGGCGCCGGCGTCCTCGGAGCGGGGCATGGGGGTGGTCCTCACCCAGGAGGGCGTGCCGGGCGGCGGATTCTTGGTGAAGAAGAGCTGCCCGTCGGGACCGTCCGGGTAGCGCAGGAAGGACACCGGCCGGTCGCGCAGATGCGGCAGGAACACGGGCCCGACGGTCGCGTAGTAGTGGAGGAGCTCGCCCTTGGTGGTGCCGGTGAGCGGGTGGAGGACCTTGTCCAGGTTGCTGAGCGGCAGGCGCCGCCCCTCCACCTCTGTGATGGGCGTCATACGATGAGAATCCCACGTTTCAGGACATATCAGCCTGAAAGGCAAGAATCGTGCGATCCATCTGGAACGGCGCCATATCCTTCGGGCTCGTCAGCATCCCGATCAAGCTGGTGAACGCCACCGAGAGCCGGTCCGTCTCCTTCCGTCAGATCCACACCGAGGACGGCGGCCGGGTCCGCTACAAGAAGGTGTGCGAGCTCGACGGGGAGGAGGTGTCGCAGGCGGAGATCGGCAAGGCGTACGAGGACGCCGACGGGACCATGATCCCGATCACCGACGAGGACCTGGCCGCGCTGCCGCTGCCGACCGCGAAGACGATCGAGATCGTCGCCTTCGTGCCGGCCGGTGAGATCGATCCGCTCCAGATGGACGCCGCGTACTACCTCTCCGCGAACGGCGTGCCGGCCGCGAAGCCGTACACCCTGCTCCGGGAGGCCCTCAAGCGCAGCGACAGGGTGGCCGTCGCGAAGTACGCCCTGCGGGGACGGGAACGGCTCGGCATGCTCCGGGTCGTGGACGACGTGATCGCGATGCACGGCCTGCTGTGGCCGGACGAGATCCGCGCCCCCGAGGGCGTCGCGCCCGAGACCCCGGTCACGGTGCGTGAGGCCGAACTGGACCTGGCGGACGCGCTGATGGCCACGCTGGGCGAGGTCGACATCAGCACCCTGCACGACGACTACCGGACGGCGGTGGAGGAGCTGATCGCGGCGAAGGCGGCGGGCGGCGAGGGCGTGGCGCCGCCGACGCCGGGGGAGGAGGCGGGCGGAGGCAGGGTCATCGACCTGATGGCGGCCCTGGAGAGCAGCGTCCGGGCGGCGAAGGAGGCGCGCGGGGAGCCGGCGGAGGTCACGGAGCTGCGCCCGAAGAAGAGGACGGCGGCGAAGAAGACGACGGCCAAGAAGACCACCGCCGCTGCGAAGACCACCGCAGCGAAGAAGACGACGGCGAAGAAGACCACTGCGGCGAAGAAGACGACGCCGAAGAAGACGACACCGCGCAAGCGCACGGCCTGAAGGCAGAGGGGGGCAGAGGGGGCGGACGGCAGACGGGGGCGGACGGCGGACGAAGGCGGACGGCGCCGGGGAATCACTCCCCGGCGCCGTCGTCGTGCACGCGTCCGCGCGCGAACCGTCGCACGCGGAGGAGCCCCGTGAAGAGAAGGCTCCACCTGTCGAGCACGCAGGGCATTCCGCCGACCTGACCGGCAACACCTAGGCGAGCGCGTCCTGTTGAGGTAACGGACAAATCCCCCATCGCTACGCCCACACTCTCCCCTCAACCGAGGTGTCCGATAAGTGAACAGGGGTTGAAGATTGTTCAACTCGTCGCATAGCGGACGCTCTTGGCCGTCCTTCGGACAACAGATGGTCAAATCCTTGTTGCATACCTGTCAAACAGGGACTTTCGCTGGCACGCTCACCCCGCAACACCACGCAGCACACCCCCACCTCATCCCCCACGCTTTCCAGCGAAGGAGCACGCGTGACCCGCCAGCAGTCTTCGTCCCGCCGTACCACCGCCCGAGCCGCCGCGCTGATCGCCTCGGCCGCCATGGTCGTCGTCGGAGTCCAGACCGGATCCGCCAACGCCGACGCCCAGCGCGTGGCCGGTGCCACGGCGATCAAGCTGACCGCCCCCGAGCGTGCCGCCGCCATCCAGGAGGCCCAGGGCGAGGCGTCGGCCACGGCCAAGGCCATCGGCCTGCAGGCGCAGGAGAAGCTGGTCGTCCGGGACGTCATCAAGGACGCGGACGGCACCGTCCACACGCGCTACGAGCGCACCTACGAGGGCCTTCCGGTCCTCGGTGGCGACCTGATCGTCCACGAGAAGAAGTCGGGCGCCCGCTCCACCACCAAGGGCACCTCGGCCCGCATATCCGTGGCGAGCACCACGCCGGCCGTCTCGTCCGCCGCCGCGGGCAAGTCCGCCCTCGCCTCCGCCGCCAACGCGGACGAGGCCGTCTCCTCCGCCCGCAAGGTGATCTGGGCGGCCACCGGCAAGCCGGTCCTCGCCTGGGAGACCTACGTCACCGGCGTCCAGCAGGACGGCACGCCGAGCCGCCGCCAGGTCGTCACCGACGCCACCACGGGCAAGGAGCTCTTCTCCTACGAGACGATCGAGACCGGCGTCGGCAACACGATGTACGCCGGCCAGGTCACCCTCGGCACCTCGGGCTCGTACACCCTCACCGACGCCACGCGCGGCGGCCACAAGACGTACGACCTGAACGGCGGCACGTCCGGCCAGGGCACGCTCTTCACCAACTCCACGGACACCTGGGGCAACGGCCTCGCGAGCAACCGCGAGACGGCCGCCGCCGACGCCCACTACGGCGCCGCTGTCACCTGGGACTTCTACAAGAACGAGCTCGGCCGCAACGGCATCCGCGGCGACGGTGTCGGCGCGTACTCCCGCGTCCACTACGGCAACGCGTACGTGAACGCCTTCTGGGACGACTCCTGCTTCTGCATGACGTACGGCGACGGCATCAACAACACCCACCCGCTGACGTCCCTCGACGTGGCCGGCCACGAGATGTCCCACGGCCTGACCTCCTCCACCGCCAACCTCCGCTACAGCGGCGAGTCCGGCGGCCTGAACGAGGCGACCTCCGACATCTTCGGCACCTCGGTCGAGTGGTACGCGGGCAACTCCACCGACGCGGGCGACTACCTCATCGGCGAGAAGATCGACATCAACGGCAACGGCACGCCGCTCCGTTACATGGACAAGCCCAGCAAGGACGGCAAGTCCGCCGACTACTGGTCGAAGTCGGTCGGCCGCCTGAACGTCCACTACTCCTCGGGCCCGGCGAACCACTTCTTCTACCTGCTCTCCGAGGGCAGCGGCTCGAAGACGATCAACGGCGTCAGCTACAACTCGCCGACGTACGACGGCTCGACGGTCACGGGCATCGGCCGCCAGGCCGCGTACAAGATCTGGTACAAGGCCCTGTCCACCTACATGACCTCCTCCACCAGCTACGCGGGCGCCCGCACGGCCACCCTCTCGGCCGCCGCGGACCTCTACGGCTCGGGCAGCACCCAGTACAACGCGGTCGCGGCCGCGTGGAACGCGATCAACGTCAAGTAACACCGCGGGCACCACACAAACCCGGAAGACCCCGCTCCCAGTCCTGGCACTGGGAGCGGGGTCTTCCGCGTCCCGACCGACGAGGACGACGGGGCAGGGGCCGTTGATGCTCCTATCGGTCGTCAGCCGTAGAGGCGGGCTGTGAGCCGTAGGGTGGCTGGGTGCGGCACTTGGCAGAGTCGTTCATTCTCGGGTCCTTGCGGCGGGGCCGTCCGGTCGAGCAATTCCTTGGGCCGTGCGGCTCGGCGGAGCGCCCGGGTGTGCGCTATGTCGAGGTTCGCCCGACGAAGACGTCCTATGAGGTCTATCTCCATTCGGTCGAGGACGCTGGCAATGAGACCTTCGTGGACCTGGGCGAGTTTCCGTCGTTGGATCCCGGTGACGAGGCCGACGAGTTCGGTCGGCTCCTGGGCATGGCTGAGGACCCGTTGACCGCGCTGATCGTTGCCGAACAGCGCACTGGAGCCGAGCGCGGTCGATGGGTCAACGAGAACGTCGTCCAGGATGAGTACGGCGACTTCGTTCGTGCGGGACGGCCGTCGGGCGCTTCCTCTGACAGTCGTCGGTGGTCTGCCGTGCCAGACGATCTGTGAGCCCTGGTGGGTGATCAGGCGGTCCGGAGCCAGTCCCGGTAAGCGTGAGCGAGGTCGTCGTCTCGGCGCATTCCCCGTTCGAGGGCGGAGACGGTGGCCGGCCAGACGCCGAAGTGGCGTGCTGCGGTGGTGAGGGCGATGTTCTTGGACTGCCTCAGAGGGTCTCAGGTCGGCGATGGCGGGGACGGCGACCGTGGTGGTCAGGCAGCGGAACATCTCCCGGGCGATGGCTCGCTTCAGGAGCCGGATGATCTCCTTCTTCGTGCGGCCGGCGGCGGTTTGCCGGGCAACGTATTCGCGGGTGCGGGAGTCTCCGGCCATGCGGACCAGTGCGATGCGGTAGAGGGCAGCGCTGGCTGCCCGGTCGCCGCCTCGTGAGAGGCGGTGCCGGTTGGTTTTGCCGCTGGAGGCGGGGACCGGTGCGGCTCCGCAAAGGGCGGCGAAGGAGGCCTCGGTCCGCATGCGTTCGGGGTTGCCTCCCGCCGTGATCAGCAGCTGGGCCGCGGTGTCGGGGCCGACCCCGTAGGTGGCCCGCAGGCCGGGATTGTGGACGGTGACGTCGCTGTCCAGGGCTTTGGTCAGGGCCGTGTGCTCGGCGGTGAGCTCTTTGACGCGTCGGGCGAGGATCTTGAGTGCGGCAAGGACGGCGACGTGGACCGAGTCCCCGGCTGGCCGCAGCCGGGCCAAGGCGTCGATGCGCTCCGTCCCCTTGAGCTGCCCGTACTTGGCTCGGATGCTCTCGGGTGCGGCGACGAGGATGTGGGTGATCTGGTTCAGGGCTGCGGTGCGTGCCTTGACGGCGGAGCGGGCGGCGTTGTGCAGGGCGCGTATGCCGGCGATGGTGTCGTCCTTGGGCGTGCTGGAAGCCCGTCCGGACAGGGCGGAGCGGGCGGCGGCGTAGGCGTCGATGGGATCGGACTTGCCGATACGGCGTCGTTCTGCCCGGTCGGGCCGGTTGACCTCGACGACCGGGTGGCCGTGCGATCGGGCGGCGCGGGTGAAGCCGGCGCCGTATGAGGAGGTGCCTTCCACGCCAATCGTGACCCACGTGGCCGTGGGCATCTAGGAACTGTCCGGCCGATCATGCGTGGAGGCGGATCGGCCGGGCGTGCCCCGATTCACTCAGGCACTGGATGGCTGGACGATGCCCTATCGTCGTCGCATGACGGGGATGGGCAGTGCTGTGGTCGATGACGATGATGTCCTGACTCTCCTGGTCGAGCGCGTCCCCGAGACCAGGCATCTGGTCGAGGAGAAGTACGGGCTTGGGCAGGATGAGGCGCCGCCTAAAGCCGATACAGGACTGGATCTGTACGAGAACCTCCTCGACATTCTGACGAGGTCGGTTCTCCAGCCGGCCTTGGAACAGGCGAAACCGAACAGCGACCTGCTACGGCGATGCTTCGGCTTCGTGGACGACATCTACAACGATGCCGGGGAGCATCGGCGAGGTGCCGTCTATTTCCAGATCCTGGAGTGCCTCCTTGAGGCCAGGCCGTATCTGGATAACGCCATCCCCTACCTGCGAGGGCCGGTCCGGGACCGGGTATCGCGCATGCTCAAGCACTACGAGGTCGAGGGCTACGAGCACGGCCTCCCCTCGCTCTGAACAGACACCAAGCGAGGGGCCGTTCGACCCCAGCCGATCATGTGCGAAGCCAGATGATGAGGGCCGCGGCGGTGGCGGTGCCGAGGAAGATGTAGCCGCGTTTGTCGTAGCGAGTGGCGACCGCCCGAGACTGCTTCAGGCGGTTGATCGCCCGCTCGACGGTGTTGCGCTTCTTGTAGCGGTCCTCATCGAAGCCGGGCGGCCGTCCACCGCGGGCGCCCTTGCGCCGGCGGGCCGCCTGGCTGTCGGTCTTCTCCGGGATGGTGTGGCGGATGCCCCGCCGTCGCAAATACCCGCGGATGGGTCCGTTGCTGTAAGCCTTGTCGGCCGCGATGCTGTCTGGCTTCTTGCGCGGCCTGCCCAGGCCAAGTCTGGGCACCCGGATCTTCTCCAGAACCGGCGTGAACTGGGTGCAGTCCGCCCGCTGTCCTGGCGTGATGAGCAGGGACAGCGGTCGGCAGCGGGCGTCCGCGCTCAGGTGGAGCTTGCTGGTGAAACCGCCGCGCGAGCGGCCCAGGCCCTCACCTCCAGCACCACCTCCGCCAGGCGGGCAACGAGACTCTGCCACGGCGTCTCGGCCTGGTGTTCCATCCCTGCGGCCCCCTTTGATCTCGGGGTCGGAGGTGGGGCGGTGCGGGCGCCGGCAGCATGCTGATGCGCGCGGACGATCGTGGAGTCGACCGAGAGGTCCCAGTCGATCTCGCCTGCGGCATCGGCCGCGGCCTGAACCTGCTGAAGCAGACGTTCCCAGGTGCCGTCGGCCGACCACAGGCGATGGCGTTCATAGACGGTCTTCCATGGTCCGAATCGCTCGGGCAGATCCCGCCACTGCACGCCGGTCCGCACCCGGTGCAGAATCCCGTCGATCACCTGCCGGTGGTCCCGCCACCTGCCACAACGCCCGTTACTGACCGGCAGGAACGGACGCAGCCGTTCCCACTCGGCATCACTCAGATCGCCCCGCCCCATGCCCACAGGAACGACTCGGGCAGGAAGTAGTCACATGATCGGCCGAACAAGTCCTAGGAAGGCCAGGGCCGCGGCATATCCGGCGGAAGTGGTGGTGAACTCCGCGTCTGCGAGGTGGCCGCCGTTGTCGCTGATGACCGCGACGTGGATGGTGTCGGCGTGGGAGTCGACCCCGCCGAACACAGTCAAGTCCGCAGTGTCCGCTGCGACCTCTGCTGTCATGCTGATGATGTCTTCCCAACCGGAGGTAGGCACCGGCCGGGTGGCGCAGACAGGACATTGAGGGCGCTTCTGGCCAAGCTCCTATCAGGTCATGTTCCGCCCGGCCGGAGCCGTGAGAACGGGTCCGGCCGGGCAGAACAACTTGAGGACAGCCCAGCAGGACGTCAGTCAGTGCCCGAGCCACGGCCACCGAAACCCGAGTATCAGCATCAATGTCAGTGCCGGCCTCTATGGTCTCAAGCGCGCGGTCGGCTTCCGGGGGTTCCAGCTCTGAAGGGAATGGTTGCATCCCCGGCCTGTCTGGGGGCGGCCCGGAGACTCGTCCGGGACCCAACCGACGGTCGGGCTTCGTCGATGGCCAGGAGAGCACCTGCCAGCGCCGACCGCGCACCGCCCGGTCAGAAGGGAGATTCGAGATCGCCCCGACCGTCGCTGTGCGGCCCCCACTCCCACGGCTCCTCCCGGAAGGGATCAGGGCCGGGGAGGTCGCGGCCCCATGCTTCGAGCGCCTTCCGGGCAACGCGCCGGTTGGGCTCGTCGCTGCTGGTGTCCAGGATGCGGCGCGCGTGCACGGCGAGGTGATCGCGGTGTTCGGCGAGCGCGGGGTGTTCGGCGAGGATGAGCGCGGCGATGACGGCGGCTTCGCGCACGTCCTCGTGGCTGTCCTGCAGGAAGGGCGCGACGGCCCGAAAAAGTATCGGGCGCAGGTCCCGGAAGGCCGCCACGGTGGTGCCGGGGGTGAGGAAGCCAGGGAAGTACTGCTCGATGCGGTCGACAGTCTCGTCGGAGGCGTCATAGGCCGTGTAAGCCAGCCAGCTCAGCAACGTCGCGCGGATGGGGACGTTGCGGTAGGGCCGTAGGGTCATGGCAGCCGGGTGGGTGAGGATGCCGGCGACATACATGGCTACGGGGGCGGTGGCTTCGTAGATGGTGTTCTGGTGGCCGACCAGCTCGCCCAGCTCCGACAAAGCGGCGACCTGAACCTTGGCATCGGGCTCCAACAGCCGCACCAGGACCCTGGGAAGGTCCTCACCGTTCCCGAAAGCTGTCTGGAGCGAACCCCAATCAGTCTCCGCCAGGACCACCTGGTAGGGCGGCAAGTCAGCGTCGTAGGGCGTCCAGGCATGGGAACGGTTGTGGTTCACATGGCCAAACCTAGACGTGGGCTGGAGGATCTCGCCTCGACTGTCTCGGAGCAGGCGGCCCTGATCCACGGCCCCCTGGACTGACCAGGGCTCTGTGGCGTTTAGCTGCGAGGGTGCAGCTCGCCCCCGCACACGCCTGCACATACAACAAGACCCCGCACTCAGCGTTTCCGCTGATCACGGGGTCTGTGTGGCACTTCCTGCGAAGTGCCCCCGGCAGGATTCGAACCTGCGCACACGGCTCCGGAGGCCGTTGCTCGATGGTGCTGCAGGGGCCACCTGACCTGCGAAGACCCCCGCCCTAGATTGTGCTCGTTCGTAGTTCACTCGCCACTCACTCGCATGACTGTCGGGCAGGGCTCTCTCCAGCGCGGTCAGCGCGGGACTGCATGCGTGGTCGCGAGGGGAGGGGGGCGACTGCCAGGTGACGATGACGGCGAGAGCGAGGGCGGAGGTGAGATCGCCGGCGAGCACAGTGGCGCTCCCATGCAGGGGGCGGGTGTGCGGCCGTGTGTACCGTTCCTCGCTGGGCGCCGGGTCGAGGCTGCTCCGAGCGGCCAGGGGCCGGTTCGAACTGTGTTTTCTACTGATCGGAACCTGCTTAGCCGTCACGATGCCTAAATCGTGCCGGGGAGATGTTCAGCGATCACAGAGACGGCAGCGTTACGTCTGGGAGTATCTGTGGCCAACGCGGCGGGTCAGCTATGCCCGGGAGGTAAGCGGCATAAGCAATGCGGTCGTCAGTGGATCCGGTCACGATGTGCGGCTGACCTGCGATGGAAGTCCGTGGGCGTCCGTGCATGTTCGTCCTCGTTGGCACGCAGTTAGTCGCTCACCTGAAGAATTCTTGGGGTCGGGCATCACCTGGGTTAGTACTCTTGCGGCAGCCCAAGCGCGCCGGTCCGCTTCGCACCCTTCAGTTTCACGCCGGCGAGCTTGGCGCCACGGAAGTCCGCGTTGGTCAGGTTCGAGCGGGTGAGGTCCGCGCCACGAAGGTCGGCACCTTTCAAGGTCGCATGACGAAGGTCCGCGTCGCTCATCTTGGCGTTTCGGAGGTCTGCGCCGTCCAGCAAGGCGTACTGCAGATTCACGCAATCTGTTTGCTCGATCACCTCGCCGGTGGTTTCATCCAGCAGGAATGCTCCGCAGGTCATGTCTGTTCGGCGAAGGTTGGCGTTCGTCAGAGTCGCGGCGCCGAGGCTCGCCCCCGCCAGACTCGCTGCGCTGAGGTTGGCTCCATCTAGGTCAGCGCCGTCCAGGTTCGCGTTCAACAGATCCGCGTTGCGGAGGTCCGCGCCGTTGAGGAAGGCGTAGCGGAGGTCTGCGTCGGACAAGTGCACCCCGGGAAGCTTGACGGCGGCAGGGCCAGGGAAGTCAAGGCCGCGGAGATCGGTTTTGCGCAGGTCGATGACCGCCCCGGCGTCGCTTTCGGGGCGGCGTCTGGCGAGCGCGGTGACCGCTGCCTGGACGTCTGGCCGGGGCGAGTGATCGAAGGTTCCCCCCTGCGGTTCTTTCAGGCTCTCTGCGCTTGACCCGGCGTGCTGCTGTGCGAAGGCAGCCAGTACGGAGACGACCGTGGGGTGGTCGCGGGCGGAGTCTTGCATGATCTGTTGAAGGGCATAGATGCCGCCCAGGCGGACGTCCAGCGACGGCGATGCCAGATTGCCGACTGCCGCATTGAAACGGCTGGTGATCTGTCCGCGTTCTGAGATCCGCAGTTCCTTGCTGGCCTGTCCTACCTGCATCCAGGTGAACAGCAGAGCGCCCAGAGCGGCGAGCCCCGGCAGGCTGACTGCAACAAGTGTCACCCACTGCATCCGGTCGTGAGTCTCAGCCCTGGACACCGCCGATCGGCCATGGCTCCGACGCCGACGGCCCTGACGCCGACGAGCGATGCGACGGAGCGCGTCGACACTCAATTTCCCAGCCACCCGCTTATCGCATCCCGCTGCATGGGCGTCAGCAAACCTCACTACTCCAGACAGACCGGCGCTACCCGGTGGATTCAAGGAGAGCTTTCCACCCCAAGCCCGCTCCGTGAGTCGCCCCACACGCCACGGGCAACGGTTCGGGGGTCGACCGCTTCGGTGGGTGCGCCATAGTTGTAGACGCCGTCCGGCTGCTCAGCCAGCCCTGCGCCGCTCTAACCGGACAGCCCGGACACCTCCCCTCGGGATGTCCGGGCTGTTTGTGCTGTTCAGGGCCTCAGCCGGACATGCGGGACACCTTGTTGTGGTCGCCGCGTACAGTGCTGTGCGTGCAGCTACTGGCTCTGTTCGACCTGGATGACACATTGGTCAGCCGACGGGACAGTCTCCGCAGCTGGGGTCGCGACTTTACGGCGGCTCGTGGCCTACCCGCGAGTGCGGCCGACGTCGTTGTGGACGCCCTGGACGAGCGAGCGCGCCCCAATGACTTCGCGGGCCTCAGGGTCACGCTCGGGCTCAGGGACTCCGTCGAGTCTCTGTGGGATACCTACGTGGCTGGCATGGCCCAGCGAGCCCACTGCCGCGAGGGCGTGCACGAAGGCCTCAGGTCGATGAAGGCACATGGCTGGACCATCGGCATCGCCACCAACGGGGCGCCAAACATTCAGCACGCGAAGGTGGCGGGGGCGGGGAGATCGAAAAAGCGATGGGGTGGGGCGTGTAGACCGATACGGCGCGACGCGTCGAGCGCGGTTCAGTTCAACTCTGAGGCGAAAGCCCTTCAAGGGTGAATGAACCAGATGGGTCCGTTCCTTGTAGTGACTGGCGGCAGGCTCCGATGAACTGATTCAAAAGCTCTTGGTAGTCGTTCAACTTCCCAAGCTCGACACGGTTCTCGTGGGGGGTCAGGACTCGACCGCTATTGGCGAAGTACTCGGCGCGCCAGCCCGGTCCGCTCACATGGCTGATCATCTCGGCAAGTCGTACGAGCGGACCGGGCGCTTCGAGCTCCAGCGCTAGAAAAGCATCGGTCACGGCTTTGGCCGACTCACTCCAGAGGCGGAGCTCGTTGCGGTCGATCTCCCCGCGCTCGTTGACTGTGGCTCGCATGTGTTCGGCGCAGGTCCGGCCTGCGGCAATGAACCGGATGTACAAGTCGCGTCGGATCTGGCGGAGCCACTGCTCGTGCGTGGCGGTGCTTTGCCGATCTGCTTGGTAGCGGGCGCCGCGGAAGGCGATCAGTGCGGCGAAGGAAGCGCCGGCGGCGCCGATCACGCCGCCTCCAAGGGCGCCGATGAGGCCAGCAAGTCCCGCGTCCATGGAGACGACACTAGGCGGAGCCTCGGCGATGGCGCCGACGAACGGCGAGAGATCCGTTTGATCCCAGCGGCGTCAGCAGACTCGTCTCCTGGGCCTCGCCGCAAGTCAGCTCTCACTCGCCCCTCACTCGCGATCAGTGACACACAACGACAGAGACCCGGACTCAGTGGGACTGAGTCCGGGTCTCTGTGTTTGGCACTTCAGCAGGTCAGCGGCTTGATCACGCTGTCCGAGCTGGAGTGCCCCCGGCAGGATTCGAACCTGCGCACACGGCTCCGGAGGCCGTTGCTCTATCCCCTGAGCTACGGGGGCGTTCGCCGTGTTTCTCGGCGACGGGTAGAACCCTACCAGCTCTCCGGGTGTGCCTGTGAACAGGTATTTCCGGGGCGTCACCAGGGGTCGGGTCCCCCGCACGGGTCAGAAGTGGGTAAAACCCGGACGCAGCCGTTCGGGGCGTCCTACTCTCGTTCGTGTGTCAGGCGTGTCCGGTCGGGTGCTCGTTGTGGACGACAACAAGGTGATCCGGCAGTTGATCAGGGTCAATCTCGAACTCGAGGGGTTCGAGGTGGTGACCGCGGCCGATGGTGCCGAGTGTCTGGATGTCGTACATCAGGTCTGTCCTGATGTCGTCACCCTGGACGTCGTCATGCCCCGCTTGGACGGGATCAAGACCGCCGAGCGGCTGCGGTCCGATCCCCGGACCAGTCATCTGCCGGTCGCGATCATCAGCGCCTGCGGCGAGCACGAGGTCGGCGGGGTCTCCTCCGGTGTCGACGCCTTCCTCGCCAAGCCCTTCGAGCCCTCGGAGCTCGTGCGCGTGGTGCGGCAGTTGATGCACCGCGAGCGGCGGGAACGTCCCGACGCCCCCGGGTCCGACGGGCTCGACGGGGGAGAGGAGCCGGCCGCAGTCGGTGGAGCGGAGGGGCGGGATCGGGAGCCTCTGAGGCAGGACTCCCGGACCCAGGACATTCGGATGCAGGACTCCCGGACCCAGGACATTCGGATGCAGGACTCCCGGACCCAGGACATTCGGATGTAGGACTCCCGGGCTCAGGACGTTCGGATGCAAGGCCCCCGCCTCCAGGACGTACGCATGCACGACTCCCGGGCCCAGGACCCGCGGACCCAGGACGTACGTATGGAGGAATCCCCGCGCTGCCCGGACTCCCTCATGTCGTAGAAATCCCCGCTGCCCGGACTCCCCCTGTCTCAGGACTCCCGCCCGCCCCACAGCCCCCGGCGTGCCGGCAGTGCTCGTGGGGTGCTCTGAGGGGTTCGCCCCGTGCGGTGCCCGTATGTCGAAACCGGTTCGCCTTTCGACCCCCCTCCTCCCCTAGGCTTGTCCCGTGACCCCCGCGGACCTCTCCCTCACCGTGCAGCACGCCGTGCGCCGTGCGGTCGACGACGGTGCGCTGCGGGTCGACGTCCCCCCGCGCGTCAAGGTCGAGCGGGCCAGGCCCGGGGGTACCGGTGAGTACGCCAGCAGCGTGGCGCTCAGCCTCGCCCGGCCCGCCGGGCGCAGCGCGCTCGATGTCGCCGGGGTTCTGAAGGAGCGGCTCCAGGGAGCCCCCGGAATCCTCGCCGTCGACATCACCGGGCCCGGGTTCCTGAACTTCACCCTCCGGAGTGACGCGGGCGCCGATCTCGTACGAGCCGTCTGCGGAGCCGGATCCGCGTACGGGCATGGCGACGCCCTCGCCGGGACCTCCGTGCGGTTCGCCGACGCGACAGAGTCCCGGGCGCAGATCGTCACCGAGGTCGTCCTTCGGCTGCTGCGCAGTCAGGGCGCCGATGCGCGGCTCGGGGGAAGCGAGCGCATCCATGTGCGGCCCGCCTCGTACCTGCCCCAAGAGCTCGGTGTCGATGCCGCCCGCTGGTCCCTCCTGCGCGCCGCGCCCTCCGACCGCGCCCTCGACGGGCCTCCCCTCCTCGTCCAGCACGAGCGCAACTCCCTCTTCCGTGTCCGGTACGCCCACGCGCGGGTCCGGCGGCTGCTCGTCAACGCGACGCAGCTCGGCTTCACCCCCTCGTACGACACCGACATCCACGTTCCCGAGCTTCTCGGCGTCCTCGGCGACCACCCCGTCGTCCTCCTCGCCGCCGCCCGCCACCGCGCCCCCGACCGGGTCGCCCGGCACCTCGAAGCGACCGCCGACGCGCTGCTCGCGTTCCAGCACACCGTTCTGCCGCTCGGCGACGAGAAACCCTCGGCCGCCCACCGTTCCCGGCTCGCGCTCGCCGAAGCCGCCGGGACGGTGCTCGCCGGTGGCCTCTCCCTGCTCGGCATCAGCGCACCCGACCAGATCTGAAAGACGCAGACCATGAGCCGTTCCGCCCACCCCGCCGGGCCCCGCCACGCCGACGTCCTGCCCGAGGGGCACTACTCCGCCCCGCCCGCCGACCTCAACCGGCTCGACCCCAAGGTCTGGTCCCGGACCGTCACGCGGGACGAGCGCGGCGTCGCGACCGTCGGCGGGATCGCCGTCGACGCCCTCGCCGAGGAGTTCGGCACCCCCGCCTACTTCCTCGACGAGACCGACTTCCGCGCCCGCTGCCGCGCCTGGGCGGAGGCCTTCGGCAAGGACGCCGACGTCTTCTACGCCGGCAAGGCCTTCCTCTCCCGCGCCGTCGTGCGGTGGCTCAAGGAGGAGGGGCTCAATCTCGATGTCTGTTCCGGGGGTGAGCTGAGCACCGCTCTCTCCGCGGGGATGCCTGCCGAGCGCATCGCCTTCCACGGGAACAACAAGAGCGAGGACGAGATCCGCCGGGCCGTCGAGGCGGGCGTCGGGCGGATCGTGCTCGACTCCTTCCAGGAGATCGTCCGCGTCGCCCACATCGCCCAGTCCCTCGGCAAGCGCCAGCGCGTGCAGATCCGGGTGACCGTCGGCGTCGAGGCGCACACCCACGAGTTCATCGCCACCGCCCACGAGGACCAGAAGTTCGGCATCGCCCTCGCCGGCGGGCAGGCCGCCGAGGCCGTGCGGCGGGCCCTCAGGCTCGACGGGCTCGAGCTCATCGGCATCCACTCCCACATCGGCTCGCAGATCTTCGACATGGCCGGCTTCGAGGTGTCCGCGCGGCGCGTCGTCCAGCTGCTCGCCGAGGTGCGCGACGAGCACGGCGTCGAGCTGCCGGAGATCGACCTCGGCGGCGGGCTGGGCATCGCGTACACCTCCGAGGACGACCCGCGCGAGCCGCACGAGATCGCCAAGGCGCTGAGCGAGATCGTGACGCGGGAGTGCGAGGCCGCCGGGCTGCGGACCCCCCGTATCTCCGTGGAGCCCGGGCGGGCCATCGTCGGCCCCACCGCCTTCACCCTCTACCGCGTCGGCACCGTCAAGCCCCTCGAAGGGCTGCGGACGTACGTGAGCGTCGACGGCGGCATGTCGGACAACATCCGCACCGCCCTGTACGACGCCGAGTACAGCGTCAGTCTCGTCTCGCGGACCAGCGAGGCCGAGCCGATGCTCTCCCGCGTCGTCGGCAAGCACTGCGAGAGCGGCGACATCGTCGTACGGGACGCCTTCCTGCCCGCGGACCTGGCGCCCGGCGACCTCATCGCCGTCCCGGCCACGGGTGCGTACTGCCGCTCCATGGCCAGCAACTACAACCACGCCCTCCGGCCGCCCGTCGTCGCCGTCCGCGACGGCGAGGCGCGGGTCATCGTCAGGCGCGAGACGGAGGAAGATCTCCTGCGTCTCGACGTCGGCTGATGAAATAGTCGAGTGACGAATTAGCCGAGTGACGAAATCGATGTCTCAGGATCCGGACGAGGGGCTGAAACCCCCGTCCGGTGAGTGAGACTGGTTCCACCGTAGAAATACGAAGACGAAGTAGTACGAGAAACGAGGTCGGATGATGCGTACGCGTCCGCTGAAGGTGGCGCTGCTGGGCTGTGGAGTGGTCGGCTCAGAGGTGGCGCGCATCATGACGACGCACGCCGACGACCTCGCGGCGCGCATCGGCGCGCCGGTGGAGCTCGCCGGCGTCGCCGTCCGCCGGCCCGACAAGGTCCGCGGGGGAGTCCCCGCCGAACTGATCACCACGGACGCGACCGCCCTCGTCAAACGCGGGGACATCGACGTCGTCGTCGAGGTCATCGGCGGAATCGAGCCGGCCCGCACCCTCATCACCACCGCCTTCGAGCACGGCGCCTCCGTCGTCTCCGCGAACAAGGCCCTGCTCGCCCAGGACGGCGCGAGCCTCTACGCCGCCGCCGAGCAGCACGGGCAGGACCTCTACTACGAGGCCGCCGTCGCGGGCGCCATCCCGCTGATCCGGCCGCTCCGCGAGTCCCTCGTCGGCGACAAGATCAACCGTGTGATGGGCATCGTCAACGGCACGACGAACTTCATCCTCGACAAGATGGACTCCACCGGCGCCGGCTACCAGGAGGCCCTGGACGAGGCCACCGCCCTCGGGTACGCCGAGGCGGACCCGACCGCCGACGTCGAGGGCTTCGACGCCGCCGCCAAGGCCGCCATCCTCGCCGGGATCGCCTTCCACACGCGCGTGCGTCTCGACGACGTCTACCGCGAGGGCATGACCGAGGTCACCGCCGCCGACTTCGCCTCCGCCAAGGAGATGGGCTGCACCATCAAGCTGCTCGCGATCTGCGAGCGGGCCGCCGACGGCGAGTCCGTCACCGCGCGCGTGCACCCCGCGATGATCCCGCTCAGCCACCCGCTCGCCTCCGTCCGCGAGGCGTACAACGCGGTCTTCGTCGAGGCGGAGGCCGCCGGGCAGCTCATGTTCTACGGCCCCGGGGCGGGCGGTTCGCCGACCGCCTCGGCCGTGCTCGGCGACGTCGTCGCCGTCTGCCGCAACCGTCTCAACGAGGCGACGGGCCCCGGCGAGTCCGCGTACACCCAGCTGCCCGTGAGCTCCATGGGCGAGGTCGTCACGCGGTACCACATCAGCCTCGACGTGGCCGACAAGCCGGGCGTCCTCGCCCAGGTCGCGACGGTCTTCGCCGAGCACGGCGTATCCATCGATACGGTGCGCCAGCAGGGCAAGGACGGCGAGGCCTCCCTCGTCGTCGTCACCCACCGCGCGCCCGACGCCGCCCTCTCCGGGACCGTCGAGGCGCTGCGCAAGCTCGACACCGTGCGCGGTGTCGCCAGCATCATGCGTGTTGAAGGGGAGTAAGGACCCATGACCCACAAGGGCACCCACCAGTGGCGCGGCATCATCGAGGAGTACCGGGACCGCCTTCCGGTCACGGACACGACGCCGGTCGTCACGCTCCGTGAGGGCGGCACGCCGCTCGTCCCCGCTCAGGTCCTCTCCGAGCGCACGGGCTGCGAGGTGCACCTCAAGGTCGAGGGCGCCAACCCCACCGGTTCCTTCAAGGACCGGGGCATGACCATGGCCATCACCAAGGCCAAGGAGGAGGGTGCGCAGGCCGTCATCTGCGCGTCCACCGGCAACACCTCGGCGTCCGCCGCCGCCTACGCCGTGCGCGCCGGGATGGTCTCCGCCGTCCTCGTGCCGCAGGGCAAGATCGCGCTCGGCAAGATGGGCCAGGCCCTCGTGCACGGCGCGAAGATCCTCCAGGTCGACGGCAACTTCGACGACTGCCTGACCCTGGCCCGCAGCCTCTCCGAGAACTACCCGGTGGCGCTGGTCAACTCGGTCAACCCGGTCCGCATCGAGGGCCAGAAGACCGCCGCTTTCGAGATCGTGGACATGCTCGGCGACGCCCCCGACATCCACGTGCTGCCCGTCGGCAACGCCGGCAACATCACGGCGTACTGGAAGGGGTACCGCGAGTACGCCGCCGACGGTCTCGCCACCCACCGCCCGCGCATGTGGGGCTTCCAGGCCTCCGGCTCCGCCCCGCTCGTGCGCGGCGAGGTCGTCAAGGACCCGTCGACGATCGCCACCGCGATCCGCATCGGCAACCCGGCCTCGTGGGACTACGCGATCGCCGCGCGCGACGAGTCGGGCGGTTTCATCGACGAGGTGACGGACCGTGAGATCCTGCAGGCCTACCGCCTGTTGGCCGCTCAGGAGGGCGTCTTCGTCGAGCCCGCATCGGCCGCCTCGGTCGCCGGTCTGCTGAAGGCCGCCGCGCAGGGCAAGGTCGACCCCGGCCAGACGATCGTCTGCACCGTCACCGGCAACGGCCTCAAGGACCCCGACTGGGCCGTGGCCGGCGCGCCGCAGCCGGTCACCGTCCCGGTCGACGCGGCGGCCGCCGCCGAGCGCCTCGGCCTGGCCTGAAGACCGAACATGGCTGGCCTGAAGGCAGAACCTGGCTGGCCTGAAGACCGAACACGGCTGGCCTGAAGGCAGAACCTGGCCTGACGGCAGAACCAGCCTGAGGACAGAACCTGGCCTGAAACGGGTCCTGGCCTGAAAGCACGCAAGCCGCGCCGGTTCCTGATCGGGTGAAACCCGATCAGGAACCTACATAGGCGCACAGGATGGCTCGCGACACGCATCGTGCGCCTCCTGTGCGCCCTATGTCGCCGCAGAACCTTCCTTCGATAGGCTGTACCGAACCCGCCCCGACGCATATGCGCGGTGTCGTTGCCGTTGTCGCCTCCGCGGCCGAAACGGCCCCCGGGCCCGGGTCCCCGAGTACTTCCCTTGCACCACCCGCTGTCTGAAACACCGTTGTCGCAATCAAGGAGAGTCAACGAGCGATGGCCGGTCCAGCGTTCCGCGCCGCCGCCGTACGGGTGCGCGTCCCCGCCACCAGCGCCAACCTCGGCCCGGGCTTCGATGCCTTCGGCCTGTCGCTGGGGCTCTACGACGACGTCGTCGTCCGGGTCGCCGACTCCGGGCTGCACGTCGACATCGCCGGTGAGGGCGCCGAGACGCTCCCGCGCGACGAGAGCCACCTGCTCGTACGCTCCCTGCGCACGGCCTTCGACCTGCTCGGCGGACAGCCGCGCGGGCTCGAGGTCGTCTGCGCCAACCGCATCCCGCACGGCCGCGGCCTCGGCTCCTCCTCGGCCGCCATCTGCGCCGGCATCGTCGCCGCCCGCGCCGTGACCATAGGCGGGGACGCCAGGCTCGACGAGGCCGCCCTCCTGGAGCTGGCCACCGAGATCGAGGGCCACCCCGACAACGTCGCCGCCTGTCTGCTCGGCGGATTCACGCTCGCCTGGACCGAGTCCGGCGCCGCGCGGGCGATCAGGATGGATCCCTCGGATTCCATCGTTCCGGTGGTTTTCGTCCCCGGAAAGCCCGTACTGACCGAGACCGCCCGCGGACTCCTGCCGCGCACCGTCCCGCACGTGGACGCCGCCGCCAACGCCGGCCGCGCCGCCCTCCTCGTCGAGGCCCTGACCCGCCGCCCCGAGCTGCTGCTCGCGGCCACCGAGGACCGGCTGCACCAGGAGTACCGGGCTCCTGCGATGCCCGAGAGCATCGCCCTGGTGAACCGACTGCGCGCGGACGGCGTCCCCGCGGTCATCTCCGGCGCGGGCCCCACGGTCCTCGCGCTGGCCGAACACGGGACGGCCGACAAGGTCGCCCGCCTCGCGGGCGAGGGCTGGGCCGCGAACCGGCTCGACCTCGACGCGTCCGGAGCGAGTGTCCTGCCGCTGGCGCCCTAGGCGTGTGGCGGCCGGGGCGCCGGGCAGCGCCTCGGGCAGGAGATTGCCGGTGAGTGAGAGGGGGAATGTTTGTTGGAGCCGGTAGTGTTAACCTCAAGTCTGCACCCGACCTCTTTGTGGAGCGGTGCGGAGTGTCCCCATCAGGGACCACCCATTCTTCCGGGAGCCTCCCCAACTGCCTGAGCAGCCTGCCTGAGCAGTTTCGAGCACGCTCCGGAACCGGCACGACACCCCTCGCTCTTCTTTCGAGCCGAGGGCCGAGCAGGGGGCGCTCGGGCCGGACCCACAGCACGTTTTCTCTCTCCGCCGTACCCGGCGGGACCACCGCCCCGGACACGGTCCACGAACCAGGACCCTGCCGGACAGCACAACCGGTCGCCGAGCCAGATGGCCGACGTCCGCTCCAGGGAAGGACCCTTCGTGAGCGACACCACCGATCTGATGGGCGTGACTGCCGACAACAGTGTCGACACCGCCGCGCCCGCCGCAGGTGCCACCGGCACCGCACGGCGCCGCCGCTCCGGCACCGGCCTCGAGGGCATGGTCCTGGCCGAGCTGCAGCAGGTCGCGTCCGGCCTCGGCATCAGGGGCACCGCGCGGATGCGCAAGAGCCAGCTGATCGAGGTCATCAAGGAGGCGCAGGCCGGAGGGTCTGCCGCTCCCGCCAAGGCCGCCGACGCCGCCGAGACCAAGCCGAAGCGCCGCGCCACCACCAAGGCCCGCACGGGTGAGGCCGCCGAGGCCGCCGCGCCCAAGGCGGAGAAGGCCGAGAAGGCCGTCGCCCAGCAGCAGATCGACATCCCGGGCCAGCCCGCCGCCGACGACGCCCCGGCCGGTGAGCGCCGTCGTCGTCGCGCCACCGCCCCCGCCGGTTCCCCGGAGGGCGAGGCGAAGGCCGAGGCCGCCCAGGTCGTCAAGACCGAGACCCGCGAGGTCAAGGCCGAGCCGCAGGCCGACGCCAAGGCCGAGACCGCCGTCGACACCGCCGAGGGCCGCGGCCGCCGCGACCGCGGCGAGCGCGGGGAGCGCGGCGACCGCCGTGACCGCCGCGACCGTCAGCGCGACCGCAAGGGCGACGAGCAGCAGGGCGGTGGCCAGGGCGGCCAGCGTCAGCGCCAGGGCGGCCAGGGTCAGGGCCAGCAGGGCGGCCAGCAGGGTGGCCAGCAGGCCGGTCCGCAGGACGACTACGACGACGAGGCGGGCGGCCGTCGCGGCCGTCGCGGGCGCTACCGCGACCGCCGTGGCCGTCGCGGGCGTGACGACTTCCAGGCCGGCGAGCCGCAGGTCGCCGACGACGACGTCCTGATCCCCGTCGCGGGCATCCTCGACATCCTCGACAACTACGCGTTCATCCGGACCTCCGGCTACCTGCCCGGCCCGAACGACGTGTACGTCTCCCTCGCCCAGGTCCGCAAGAACGGCCTGCGCAAGGGTGACCACGTCACCGGCGCCGTGCGTCAGCCGAAGGAGGGCGAGCGCCGCGAGAAGTTCAACGCGCTGGTCCGCCTGGACTCCGCGAACGGCATGGCCGCCGACTCCGGCCGCGGCCGCCCGGAGTTCAACAAGCTGACCCCGCTCTACCCCCAGGACCGGCTCCGCCTGGAGACCGACCCGGGCGTGCTGACCACCCGCATCATCGACCTCGTGTCGCCGATCGGTAAGGGCCAGCGCGGTCTGATCGTGGCCCCGCCGAAGACCGGCAAGACCATGATCATGCAGGCGATCGCCAACGCGATCACGCACAACAACCCCGAGTGCCACCTGATGGTCGTCCTGGTCGACGAGCGTCCGGAAGAGGTCACCGACATGCAGCGGTCGGTCAAGGGCGAGGTCATCTCCTCGACCTTCGACCGTCCGGCCGAGGACCACACCACCGTCGCCGAGCTGGCCATCGAGCGCGCCAAGCGCCTCGTGGAGCTGGGTCACGACGTGGTCGTCCTGCTCGACTCCATCACCCGCCTGGGCCGCGCGTACAACCTCGCGGCGCCCGCCTCCGGCCGCATCCTGTCCGGTGGTGTCGACTCGACCGCGCTCTACCCGCCGAAGCGCTTCTTCGGTGCCGCGCGCAACATCGAGGACGGCGGCTCGCTGACCATCCTGGCCACCGCGCTGGTCGACACCGGCTCGCGGATGGACGAGGTGATCTTCGAGGAGTTCAAGGGCACCGGCAACATGGAGCTCAAGCTCGACCGGAAGCTCGCCGACAAGCGCATCTTCCCGGCCGTCGACGTCGACGCCTCGGGCACGCGCAAGGAGGAGATCCTCCTCGGCAGCGACGAGCTCGCCATCACCTGGAAGCTGCGCCGCGTGCTCCACGCGCTCGACCAGCAGCAGGCGATCGAGCTGCTGCTCGACAAGCTCAAGCAGACGAAGTCGAACGGCGAGTTCCTGCTCCAGATCCAGAAGACGACGCCGGGCGGCAACAACGACTGACGCGAGAGCTGCGTCACACGACGAGAGCCGGGCCCCGATCCCGTAACCCCGTCGTGACCTGCGTGAACCACTGCGCCCACCGTGCCCGCACGGTGGGCGCAGTGCCGTTTCCGGGCAGAGCTCACCCAAACCTCACAGGCCCGTATGCAACCCTTTCGGGTGCTTCGTCGTCACAGAAGGTGAATCCGAGGACGGCGCAGAAGGTGCATTCGAGGGCCGAGGGAAGACGATGACCGAGCAGAGCAAGACCGGCCGCGCACGCGGCGCGGGCAGCGGCCGACGCCGCAAACAGCCCGCCAAGCGGCGCAAGGCGCCGATCCTGATATCGGGGGCCGTCGCGGTCCTCGTCCTCGGCGGCGCCGGACTCGGCTACGTCTACGTCAAGCTCGACGGCAACCTCAAGGGCGTCGACATCAACGCCCAGCTCGGTGCCGAGCGCCCCCGGAACGTCGACAACGGCTCCGTCGACATCCTCGTCCTCGGCTCCGACTCCCGCTCCGGCGACAACGGCGCCTACGGCAAGGACGAGGGCGGCGCCCGCTCCGACACCGCGATGGTCGTGCACGTCTACGAGGGCCACAAGAAGGCGAGCGTGGTCTCCATACCCCGCGACACCCTCATAGACCGCCCGTCGTGCACCGACGCGAAGGGCACCGCCGTCCGCGGCGAGAAGCGGGCCATGTTCAACACCGCGTACGAGGTCGGCGGCCCCGCCTGCGCCGTCAAGACCGTCGAGTCGATGTCCGGCATCCGCATGGACCACTACATCGAGGTCGACTTCACCGGCTTCAAGAAGCTCATCGACGAGCTCGGCGGCGTCGAGATCACCACCACGCAGGCCATTAAGGACGACAAGAGCCACCTCCACCTCGCCCCGGGCACGCACACCCTGGACGGCGAGCAGTCCCTCGGCCTCGTCCGCACGCGCAAGAGCGTCGGCGACGGCAGCGACCTCGGCCGCATCCAGCTCCAGCAGGCCTTCATGAAGGCCTTCATGGACCAGGTCAAGCAGGTCGGCGTGTTCACCAACCCGACCAAGCTGTACGGACTCGCCGACGCGGCCACCAAGGCC
Organism: Streptomyces sp. NPDC002825; assembly: GCF_040295385.1. Taxonomy (NCBI): domain Bacteria; kingdom Bacillati; phylum Actinomycetota; class Actinomycetes; order Kitasatosporales; family Streptomycetaceae; genus Streptomyces; species Streptomyces sp. NPDC002825. The sequence continues at coordinate 87,461 of NZ_JBEOVH010000009.1, read as the reverse complement.
ATCACGCCCGACTCGGAGCTCGACTCGGTCCAGGAGCTGATGGGCTTCGCCAAGGGCCTGTCCGGCATCGGCGCGCAGAACGTCCACATGGTCACCCTGCCCGTGGAGTACGACCCCCGGGACCCCAACCGCGTCGTCCCCCTCGAAGCCCAGTCCGCACAGGTCTGGAAGGCGCTCGGGAACGACCTGCCGATCCCCGCCTCGGCCACGAAGGACACCGCCACCGGCAAGGCCGACGGCGTCGTGAAGTAGCCGGCGCCGGAGCGGGGGAATAGCTCGGGACCAACCCCCGTTTTGGGAGATGCGGCCGGTCCCTGGCAGACTGGTACGTCGGCCCCGGTTCACGCTGTCCGCAACCCGCGGCGGCGACCCGGCGCCCTCCCGAAACTAGGAGACACCTTGAAGCGCGAGATTCACCCCGAGTACGTCGAGACCCAGGTCAGCTGCACCTGCGGCGCGTCGTTCACCACCCGTAGCACCCTGACCGAGGGCACCATCCGTGCCGAGGTCTGCTCCGAGTGCCACCCGTTCTACACGGGCAAGCAGAAGATCCTCGACACCGGTGGCCGCGTGGCCCGCTTCGAGGCCCGCTTCGGCAAGGCCGGCTCCGCCAAGTAGCGAGCCCCTGCGCCGGTCCTCGGTCGCCCCGCGCGGGTGGCCGGGACCGGCGCTTTGCCGTCCCGTAGCAACTGACGAAAACCCCAGGAGCCCCCGATGTTCGAGGCGGTCGAGGAACTGGTCGGCGAGCACGCCGATCTCGAGACGAAGCTCGCGGACCCTTCGGTCCACGCCGATCAGGCGAACGCGCGCAAGCTCAACAAGCGCTACGCCGAGCTGACCCCGATCGTCGCCACCTACCGCTCCTGGAAGCAGACCGGTGACGACATCGAGACGGCGCGCGAGCTGATGCACGACGACCCCGACTTCGCCGCCGAGGTCAAGGAGCTCGAGAAGCAGCGCGAGGAGCTCACCGACAAGCTCCGCCTGCTCCTCGTCCCGCGCGACCCGAGCGACGACAAGGACGTCATCCTGGAGATCAAGGCGGGCGCCGGCGGCGACGAGTCCGCCCTCTTCGCCGGCGACCTCCTGCGGATGTACCTGCGGTACGCCGAGCGCGTCGGCTGGAAGACCGAGATCATCGACGCCACCGAGTCCGAGCTCGGCGGCTACAAGGACGTCCAGGTCGCCGTGAAGACCAAGGGCGGCAACGGCGCCACCGAGCCCGGCCAGGGCGTCTGGGCCCGGCTCAAGTACGAGGGCGGGGTGCACCGCGTCCAGCGCGTGCCCGCCACCGAGTCCGCCGGCCGCATCCACACCTCCGCCGCCGGCGTGCTCGTCACGCCCGAGGCCGAGGAGGTCGACGTCGAGATCCACGCCAACGACCTGCGCATCGACGTCTACCGCTCGTCCGGCCCCGGCGGCCAGTCGGTCAACACCACCGACTCCGCCGTCCGCATCACGCACCTGCCGACCGGCATCGTGGCCTCCTGCCAGAACGAGAAGAGCCAGCTCCAGAACAAGGAGCAGGCCATGCGCATCCTGCGCTCCCGGCTCCTCGCCGCCGCCCAGGAGAAGGCCGAGGCCGAGGCCGCCGACGCCCGCCGCAGCCAGGTCCGCACCGTCGACCGGTCCGAGAAGATCCGTACGTACAACTTCCCGGAGAACCGGATCTCGGACCACCGCGTCGGATTCAAGGCGTACAACCTGGACCAGGTGCTCGACGGCGATCTGGACGCCATGATCCAGGCCTGCGTCGACGCCGACTCGGCGGCGAAGCTCGCCGCAGCGTAGGACGGGCGAAGCCCGCCGCAGCGTAAGGCCCCCCTCAAGCCCCACCCCGCACCACGGAGGACCAGCGTGAACCTGCTGCTTGCCGAGGTGGCCCAGGCCACCCAGCGGCTGGCCGACGCCGGCGTTCCCTCACCGCGTTTCGACGCCGAGGAGCTCGCCGCGTTCGTGCACGGCGTCAAGCGGGGGGAGCTGCACAGCGTCAAGGACGCGGACTTCGACGCCCGCTACTGGGAGGCCGTCGCCCGCCGAGAGGCCCGTGAGCCGCTCCAGCACATCACCGGCCGGGCGTTCTTCCGCTACCTGGAGCTCCAGGTGGGGCCCGGCGTCTTCGTGCCCCGCCCGGAGACCGAGTCGGTCGTCGGGTGGGCCATAGACGCCGTACGCGCCATGGACGTCGTCGAACCACTCATCGTCGACCTGTGCACCGGCTCCGGGGCGATCGCGCTGGCGCTCGCCCAGGAGGTGCCGCGCTCGCGCGTGCACGCCGTGGAGCTGTCCGAGGACGCGCTGGCGTGGACCCGGAAGAACGTCGAGGGTTCCCGCGTCACGCTGCACGAGGGCGACGCGCTGACCTCGCTGCCGGAGCTCGACGGCCAGGTCGACCTGGTCGTCTCCAACCCGCCGTACATCCCGCTCACCGAGTGGGAGTACGTGGCGCCCGAGGCCCGCGACCACGACCCGGAGATGGCGCTCTTCTCCGGCGAGGACGGTCTCGACTTCATCCGCGGCCTGGAGCGCACGGCGCACCGTCTCCTCCGGCCCGGCGGACTCGTCGTCGTCGAGCACGCCGACACGCAGGGCGGCCAGGTGCCGTGGATCTTCAACGAGGAGGCCGGCTGGGTCGACGCCGCCGACCACCCCGACCTGAACAACCGGCCGCGGTTCGCGACCGCCCGCAAGGCGATGCCGTGACTGCCATGACGAACCACGTGTACGAGGAGGACGGGAACTGATGGCACGGCGATACGACTGCAACGAGGCGACCGACCGCGTGACCGGTCTGCGCGAGGCCGCGTCCGCCGTCCGCCGGGGCGAGCTGGTCGTGCTGCCCACCGACACCGTGTACGGGATCGGGGCGGACGCCTTCAGCAGCGAGGCCGTCGGCGACCTGCTCGCCGCCAAGGGCCGCGGCCGCAACATGCCCACGCCCGTGCTCATCGGCTCCCCGAACACCCTCCACGGCCTGGTCACCGACTTCTCCGAGCAGGCCTGGGAGCTCGTCGACGCCTTCTGGCCCGGCGCGCTCACCCTCGTCGCCAAGCACCAGCCGTCCCTGCAGTGGGACCTCGGCGACAGCCGGGGCACCGTCGCCATCCGGATGCCGCTGCACCCGGTCGCGATCGAACTGCTCACCGAGGTCGGCCCGATGGCCGTCTCCTCGGCCAACCTCGGCGGCCACCCGGCGCCGGAGGACTGCGACGCGGCGCAGGGCATGCTCGGCGACTCCGTCTCCGTCTACCTCGACGGCGGCCCGACGCCCGGCATCGTCCCCTCGTCCATCGTCGACGTCACGGGCAAGGTGCCGGTGCTGCTGCGCGAGGGCTCACTCTCCCCGGAGGAGCTCCGGAAGGTCGTACCCGACCTCGAGGTGGCCAGTTGACCGCCCCTGAGGGGCGTGGCATAGCGGGGCACGAAGAAAGCGACACCTTCCGCATCCTCCACGTCAGCACCGGCAACGTCTGCCGCTCGCCGATCACCGAGCGGCTGACCCGCCATGCCCTGAGCGACCGCCTCGGCGACCCCCTCGGCGGCGGCCTGATCGTGGAGAGCGCGGGCACCTGGGGGCACGAGGGCGCCCCCATGGAGACCAACGCCGAACTGGTCCTCGCCGACTTCGGCGCGGACTACAGCGGCTTCGTGGGCCGTGAGCTCCTCGACGAGCACGTCATCCGCGCCGACCTCGTCCTGACGGCGACCCGTGACCACCGGGCGCAGGTCATCTCGATGGGCCACTCGGCGGGTCTGCGCACCTTCACCCTGAAGGAGTTCACCCGCCTGGTCCGCGCGATCGACCCGGCGACCCTGCCGGACCCGCGCGGCGAGGGCATGGTGGAACGCGCCCGTGCCCTGGTCCGCGCGGCAGCGGCTCTACGCGGGTGGCTCCTGGCCCCCTCGGTGGACGCCGACGAGGTCAACGACCCCTACGGGGCGCCGATCACGTTCTTCCGCTCGATCGGCGAGGAGATCAACGAGGCGCTGGATCCGGTGGTGACCGCCCTGACGGGTGTCTCGGCCCGCCGCTGACGACCCGGGCCTCCTCCCCGCCCGGCGGTCGGAGGCCGCCGCAGCGTGCCGAAGCCCGGGAGGCCCCCTTGGGCCGAGCGGTGCGAGGGGCGCGTCGGGGATCGGGTCCCCTACGGGGCGCCGATCACGTTCTTCCGCTCGATCGGCGAGGAGATCAACGAGGCGCTGGATCCGGTGGTGACCGCCCTGACGGGTGTGAGCGCCAGGCGCTGAACGGGCGGGGGCGTGGGGGCGCGCCTACATTGGTGGCATGCCGGTCACCGCGCCCCCCGATGAGGTACTCGACGTCCTGCGCCGGCAGGACCCCGAGATCGCCGATGTGCTGCTCGGTGAGGCGCGCCGGCAGGCCGACAGTCTGCAGCTGATCGCGGCCGAGAACTTCACCTCGCCCGCGGTGCTCGCCGCGCTCGGCTCGCCGCTGGCCAACAAGTACGCCGAGGGGTATCCCGGCGCCCGGCACCACGGCGGCTGCGAGTACGCCGACGCCGCCGAGCGGATCGCCGTCGCGCGGGCCACCGCGCTCTTCGGAGCCGACCACGCGAACGTCCAGGCCCACTCGGGCTCCTCGGCCGTCCTGGCGGCGTACGCGGCCCTTCTCAGGCCCGGTGACACGGTTCTGGCCATGGGGCTCGGGCACGGCGGGCACCTCACGCACGGTTCGCCGGCGAACTTCTCCGGGCGGTGGTTCGACTTCGTCCCGTACGGCGTCGACGCGGACACCGGGCTCGTCGACTACGAGCAGGTCGCCGCCCTCGCCCGCCACCACCGCCCGAAGGCGATCGTCTGCGGCTCGATCTCCTATCCACGCCACCTCGACTACGCGCTCTTCCGCGAGATCGCCGACGAGGTCGGGGCGTATCTGATCGCCGACGCCGCCCATCCCATCGGCCTGGTCGCCGGGGGAGCGGCCCCCAGCCCCGTCCCGTACGCCGACGTCGTCTGCGCGACGACGCACAAGGTGCTGCGCGGCCCGCGCGGCGGCATGGTCCTGTGCGGCGAGGAGCTCGCGGACCGGATCGACCGGGCGGTGTTCCCGTTCACCCAGGGCGGCGCCCAGATGCACACGATCGCGGCGAAGGCGGTGGCCTTCGGCGAGGCGTCCACCCCGGCGTTCACCGCGTACGCCCATCAGGTGGTCGAACACGCCAGGGTCCTCGCCGCCGCGCTCGCCGCCGAGGGCTTCGCGCTGACCACCGGCGGCACGGACACGCATCTCATCACCGCCGACCCCGCCCCGCTCGGCGTCGACGGCCGCACGGCCCGGGCCCGGCTGGCCGCCGCCGGCATGGTGCTCGACACCTGCGCCCTCCCGTACGGGGAGGGGCGCGGGATCCGGCTCGGCACCGCCGCCGTCACCACCCAGGGCATGGGCGCCCCGGAGATGGCGAGAATTGCCGCACTGTTCACCCTCGCGTTGCGCGACGACCCCGGGGAAACGGCCCGGGTACGCGCGGAAGTACGGGAGTTGACGTCCCGATTTCCCCCGTATGGGCCCTGACGGAAGACCGAGCGCAACCGTTCGGCGGGCACACGTGTCTCCAAGCACATGGACGGCACGGCTAGGGTGTGGGGCTGAGATGGCCAGCGATTCCTGTGGGGCAGCCCGTGCGTGATTACCTGCTGACGCTCTGTGTCACGGCCGCGGTGACCTATCTGCTCACCGGTCCGGTGCGGAAGTTCGCCATCGCGACCGGCGCGATGCCGGAGATCCGCGCCCGCGACGTGCACCGAGAACCGACTCCGCGGCTCGGTGGCATCGCCATGTTCTTCGGGCTGTGCGCGGGACTCCTCGTCGCCGACCACCTGCAGAACCTGAACAGCGTCTTCGAGCAGTCCAACGAGCCCCGCGCGCTGCTCTCCGGCGCCGCGCTGATCTGGCTGATCGGCGTCCTCGACGACAAGTTCGAGCTGGACGCGCTGATCAAGCTGGGCGCGCAGATGATCTCGGCGGGCGTGATGGTCGCGCAGGGTCTGACGATCCTGTGGCTGCCGATCCCCGGTGTCGGCACGGTCGCCCTCACCCCCTGGCAGGGCACGCTCCTGACGGTCGCCCTGGTGGTCCTCACGATCAACGCCGTGAACTTCGTCGACGGCCTCGACGGTCTCGCCGCCGGCATGGTCTGCATCGCCGCCGCGGCCTTCTTCCTGTACGCGTACCGCCTCTGGTACGGCTACACGATCGAGGCGGCCGCCCCCGCGACCCTGTTCGCGGCCATCCTCATGGGCATGTGCCTGGGCTTCCTGCCGCACAACATGCACCCGGCGCGGATCTTCATGGGCGACTCCGGCTCGATGCTGATCGGCCTGATCCTCGCGGCCTCCGCCATCTCGATCACCGGCCAGGTCGACCCGGACGCGCTGAAGATCTTCGAGGGCTCGACCCGGCAGGCCACGCACGCGGCCCTGCCCGTCTTCATCCCGCTCGTGCTGCCGCTGACGATCATCGCGATCCCGATGGCCGACCTGATCCTCGCCATCGTGCGCCGCACCTGGAAGGGCCAGTCGCCGTTCGCGGCCGACCGCGGCCACCTGCACCACCGGCTCCTGGAGATCGGGCACTCGCACAGCCGCGCGGTGCTGATCATGTACTTCTGGTCGGCGCTCATCGCCTTCGGCACGCTGGCCTACTCGGTGCACTCGACGTCGATGTGGATCGTCCTCGGCGTCGTCGCGCTGAGCGCCATCGGTCTGGTGCTGCTCCTGCTGCCGCGCTTCACGCCGCGCGCTCCGCGCTGGGCCCAGTCCGTCGTCCCGCCGCGCTACCGCCGTCGCAAGCCGGCCGCCGTGCCGGCCGGGGCCGCCGCGGCCGCCGGGACGGAGGAGGCCGAGGAGGAGGAGCGGGAGCCCGTGCCCGCCGGGGTCAACGGGGCGACCGCCATCGGTCACCGTTCGCGCTTCACCGACAGGAGTAAGGCCGGGGCGCGCGGTTGACGAAAGCCCCATCCGGGGCCAATAGCAGACAAGGTGCCTCGCTGTCGCGCACACACGCGCGGGGTAACTCTCATGTGTGACCGTTGGCACACCGTATGGGTAAAGACCTATTCAAATAGTTTGTGATACGGTTCACGAGACCCGGCGACAGTGCCGAAAGACCGTAGTGCGACGGTCTGTTGGCCCCGAGACCCACCTCGGACCGGGCTTACGCTCGTCCATGACGACACCATCGCCCCCTCCAGAGCAAGCGGAGACACCGCCATGCCGTCGAACGACGCACGCATCCTTCTGCACACCGCCGTACCCACCGCAGCCGTCGGCGCCGTCGCCACGGTCATCAGCGGGGTGGTCGCCGGTGGCAAGGGCGCGCTCGGTGCCGTCGTCGGCACCCTGGTGGTCCTTCTCTTCATGGGGATCGGGCAGCTGGTTCTCCAACGGACGGCGAAGTCGCTTCCGCACCTCTTCCAGGCCATGGGGCTCATGCTCTACACGGCCCAGCTGCTGGTGCTCTTCATCTTCCTGGCCTTGCTGAAGAACACGACCGTGTTCGACTTCAAGGCCTTCGCCTTCACGCTGCTCGCGACGACCGTGGTGTGGGTCGCCGCACAGGCCCGGGCCTACATGAAGGCCAAGATCACGTACATCGACCCCGGAAACACGGGGTCCAAGTCGTGAAGGGTAGGGCCGGGATAAAGCCGCGTTCGGCTTCCTGCTATCGTCCGGTGCCAACTGCGGCACTGCGGACGCGGGCATCCGAAACGGCGCCTGTCCCAGCGAGAGGCTCGATGCCGAACCGCCGCCCCCTTATCCGTAAGACCAGTCCAGTGCCGACCCGCGGCTGCGCGCCGCGCCGACACAACGAGGTTGCCGTACCTATGCGCCACGCTGAAGGAGCCCGCGGTGAGTGCTGACCAGACGCTTGCCTTCGACCCGGATTGCCACATCTTCTCTGGATGTGGCTTCCCGGCGCCGGGCCTGCACACGTTCATGTACGAGCCCATCGCCACGGTGGCCGGCATCGAGATCACCAAGCCGATGCTGCTCGCCGTCCTCGGCTCCATCGTGGTCGTCGGGTTCTTCTGGGCCGCCTTCAACAAGCCCAAGCTGATCCCCGGCAAGATGCAGATGGTCGGCGAGGCCGGTTACGACTTCGTGCGCCGCGGCATCGTCTACGAGATCATCGGCAAGAAGGACGGCGAGAAGTACGTCCCCTTCATGGTGTCGCTGTTCTTCTTCGTCTGGATCATGAACCTCTGGTCGATCATTCCGCTCGCCCAGTTCCCGGTCACCTCGCTGATCGCCTTCCCGGCCGGTCTCGCGCTGATCGTGTACTTCATGTGGATCTCGCTCACCTTCAAGAAGCACGGCTTCGTGGGCGGCTGGAAGAACATCGTCGGCTACGACAAGTCCCTCGGTGCCATCCTCCCGATGGTCGTCGTCCTCGAGTTCTTCTCGAACCTGATCATCCGGCCCTTCACGCACGCGGTGCGACTCTTCGCGAACATGTTCGCCGGTCACCTGCTGATCGTGATGTTCTCGCTGGCCACCTGGTACCTCATGAACGGCATCGGCTTCGTCTACGCCGGCGCCTCCTTCGTGATGGTCCTCGTGATGACCGCCTTCGAGCTCTTCATCCAGGCCGTCCAGGCGTACGTCTTCGTCCTCCTGGCCTGCAGCTACGTCCAGGGCGCGCTCTCCGAGCACCACTGAGCCACCCGGCCCCGTAGCTCCACCCCCGAAACCATCAGTCGTCCGGTGGCCAACCCCCATCGGGTCATTGAACAGAGAAGGAAGTAACGGCATGTCCGCTGCTCTCGACATGATCAACCTTGCCGCCGAAGGTGGCAGCGCCAAGACCAACGTCGTCGGCAACGTCGCGTCGATCGGTTACGGCCTCGCCGCGATCGGCCCCGGCGTCGGCGTCGGCATCATCTTCGGTAACGGTACGCAGGCGCTCGCCCGCCAGCCCGAGGCCGCCGGTCTCATCCGTACCAACCAGATCATGGGCTTCGCCTTCTGTGAGGCGCTCGCCCTCATCGGCATCGTCATGGGCTTCGTCTACCAGTAAGCCGGACCGACTGCCCGATTCTTTTTACGGAAGGCACTGATGTGAACGCTCTGCTTCTTGCGGAAGCGGCGGAGGCCCAGCCTCCTCTGATCCCGCATCTCGACGAGCTCGTCATCGGCCTGATCGCCTTCGTCATCGTCTTCGGCTTCCTCGCCAAGAAGCTCCTCCCGAACATCAACAAGGTTCTGGACGAGCGCCGCGAGGCCATCGAGGGTGGCATCGAGAAGGCCGAGTCGGCCCAGATCGAGGCTCAGAGTGTGCTGGAGCAGTACAAGGCCCAGCTCGCCGAGGCCCGCCACGAGGCCGCGCGTCTTCGCCAGGAGGCGACGGAGCAGGGCACCGCGATCATCCAGGAGATGAAGGCGGAAGGCCAGCGCCAGCGCGAGGAGATCATCGCGGCCGGCCACGCGCAGATCGAGGCCGACCGCAAGGCCGCGTCCGCGTCGCTGCGTCAGGACGTGGGCAAGCTCGCCACCGACCTGGCCGGCAAGCTGGTCGGCGAGTCCCTCGAGGACGCCGCCCTCCAGAGCCGCACCATCGACCGCTTCCTCGAAGAGCTCGAGGAGAAGGCCGAGGCTGTCCGATGAACGGAGCGAGCCGCGAGGCACTGTCCGCCGCCCGTGAGTCCCTCGACGCGCTGACCGACAACACGCCGGTCGACGCGACGAAGCTCGCGGACGAGCTGGCCGCAGTCACCGTGCTGCTCGACCGCGAGGTGTCGCTGCGCCGGGTCCTGACCGACCCCGCGCAGGCGGGTGAGGCCAAGGCCGAGCTCGCGCAGCGACTCCTGCGTGGACAGGTGGGCGGCGAGACCGTCGACCTGGTCTCCGGCATGGTCCGCTCCCGCTGGTCGCGTTCGCGCGACCTGGTCGACGCGACCGAGGAACTGGCGAACACCGCCGACCTCACCGCGGCGCAGAAGGCGGGCGCTCTGGACGACGTCGAGGACGAGCTGTTCCGGTTCGGCCGGATCGTGTCCTCCAGCAACGAGCTGCGCTCGGCGCTGACGGACAAGGCCGCCACGGCCACCGCGAAGGGCACGCTGCTCCGCAGCCTGCTCGGCGGCAAGGCCCACGCGACCACCGAGCGTCTGGTCGTCCGTCTGGTGACCCAGCCCCGGGGACGTAGCCTGGAAGCGGGACTCGAGTCCCTGTCCAAGCTCGCCGCGGCGCGCCGGGACCGGATGGTCGCCGTCGTCACCTCGGCGGTGCCGCTGTCGGACCGGCAGAAGCAGCGCCTCGGTGCCGTACTGGCGAAGCTGTACGGCCGCGAGATGCACCTGAACCTGGACGTGGACCCCGCGGTCCTCGGCGGGATCACGGTGCGCGTCGGCGACGAGGTCATCGACGGTTCCATCGCGGAGCGCCTCGGCGAGGCGACCCGTCGACTGGCCGGCTGACGGCAGCGACCACAGCAGCACCAGCAGCACAGCAACACAGCATCACCAGCGGCCCGGTTGGGCCGTGCAGAGATTGCAGAAGATTCCTGGGGGTCGGCCCCCAGACCCCTTAAGAAACTTCGGGCCCAACAAGGAGAGCAGGGAACCCAGATGGCGGAGCTCACGATCCGGCCGGAGGAGATCCGGGACGCACTGGAGAACTTCGTCCAGTCGTACCAGCCGGACGCGGCCTCGCGCGAGGAGGTCGGCACGGTCAGCCTGGCCGGTGACGGTATCGCGAAGGTCGAGGGTCTTCCCTCGGCCATGGCGAACGAGCTGCTGAAGTTCGAGGACGGGACCCTCGGTCTCGCGCTGAACCTCGAAGAGCGCGAGATCGGTGCGATCGTCCTCGGCGAGTTCAGCGGCATCGAGGAGGGTCAGTCGGTGCAGCGCACCGGCGAGGTCCTCTCCGTAGGTGTCGGTGAGGGCTACCTGGGTCGCGTCGTCGACCCGCTCGGTAACCCGATCGACGGCCTCGGCGAGATCGCGACCGAGGGCCGCCGCGCCCTCGAGCTGCAGGCCCCGGGCGTTATGGCCCGTAAGTCGGTGCACGAGCCGATGGAGACCGGCTACAAGGCCGTCGACGCCATGACGCCGGTCGGCCGTGGTCAGCGTCAGCTGATCATCGGTGACCGTCAGACCGGCAAGACCGCGCTCTGTGTCGACACCATCATCAACCAGCGCGACAACTGGCGCTCGGGTGACGTGAACAAGCAGGTCCGCTGCATCTACGTCGCCATCGGCCAGAAGGGCTCGACCATCGCGTCCGTTCGCGGCGCCCTGGAAGAGGCCGGCGCGCTCGAGTACACGACGATCGTCGCCGCCCCGGCGTCCGACCCGGCCGGCTTCAAGTACCTGGCGCCGTACACCGGTTCCGCCATCGGTCAGCACTGGATGTACCAGGGCAAGCACGTCCTGATCGTCTTCGACGACCTGTCGAAGCAGGCCGACGCCTACCGCGCCGTGTCGCTGCTGCTGCGCCGCCCGCCGGGCCGTGAGGCCTACCCGGGTGACGTCTTCTACCTGCACTCCCGTCTCCTCGAGCGCTGCGCGAAGCTCTCGGACGAGCTCGGCGCGGGCTCGATGACCGGTCTGCCGGTCGTCGAGACGAAGGCCAACGACGTCTCGGCGTTCATCCCGACCAACGTCATCTCCATCACCGACGGCCAGTGCTTCCTGGAGTCCGACCTGTTCAACGCCGGCCAGCGCCCGGCCCTGAACGTCGGTATCTCGGTCTCCCGAGTCGGTGGCTCCGCCCAGCACCCGGCCATGAAGCAGATCGCCGGCCGCCTCCGCGTGGACCTGGCCCAGTTCCGTGAGCTCGAGGCCTTCGCGGCCTTCGGTTCCGACCTGGACTCGGCCTCGAAGGCGCAGCTGGAGCGTGGTCAGCGCATGGTCGAGCTGCTCAAGCAGGCTCAGTACCAGCCGATGCCCACGGAGAACCAGGTCGTCTCGGTCTGGGCCGGCACCACCGGCAAGATGGACGACGTCCCGGTCGCCGACATCCGTCGCTTCGAGGCCGAGCTCCTGGCGTACCTCCGCCAGAACCACTCGGGCCTCATGACCTCCATCCGTGAGGGCAAGAAGATGTCGGACGACACGCTGACCGCCGTCGCCGACGCCATCGCGGAGTTCAAGCAGCAGTTCGAGACCTCTGACGGCAAGCTGCTCGGCGCGGACGCTCCCGCCGTCAACGTCTCGAAGTGACGACGGAAGGGACCTGACTCATGGGAGCGCAGCTCCGGGTCTACAAGCGTCGCATCAAATCCGTCACCGCGACGAAGAAGATCACCAAGGCGATGGAGATGATCGCCGCCTCGCGTGTCGTCAAGGCGCAGCGCAAGGTGCAGGCGTCGACTCCGTACGCGACCGAGCTCACGCGCGCGGTCACGGCGGTGGCCACGGGTGCGAACGACAAGCACCCGCTGACCACCGAGGCGGAGAACCCGAGCCGTGCCGCGGTCCTGCTCCTCTCGAGCGACCGCGGTCTGGCCGGTGCCTTCAACTCCAACGCCATCAAGGCGGCGGAGCAGCTCATCAAGAAGCTGGAGGGTGAGGGCCGCGCGGTCGACGTCTACGTCGTCGGTCGCCGTGGTGTCGCGCACTTCAACTTCCGTGAGCGGAAGCTGAGCGACACGTGGACCGGCTTCACGGACGAGCCCACGTACGCGGACGCCAAGAAGGTCGCGGCACCGCTGATCGAGGCGATCGAGAAGGACACGGCCGAGGGCGGTGTGGACGAGCTCCACATCATCTACACCGAGTTCGTCTCGATGATGACCCAGACGGCGGTCGAGGCCCGGCTGCTGCCTCTCAGCCTCGACGAGGTGGCGAAGGAGGCCGGCGAGCCGGACACCCTCCGTCCGCTGTACGACTTCGAGCCGTCGGCGGAGGACGTCCTCGACGCCCTTCTGCCGCGCTACGTCGAGAGCCGGATCTACAACGCGCTGCTGCAGTCGGCTGCCTCCAAGCACGCCGCCACGCGTCGCGCGATGAAGTCGGCGACCGACAACGCGGGAGACTTGATCAACAACCTCTCCCGACTTGCCAACGCGGCCCGCCAGGCCGAAATCACCCAGGAAATCAGCGAGATCGTCGGTGGCACCGCAGCCCTGGCCGACGCGACCGCGGGGAGTGACAAGTAATGACGACCACTGTTGAGACGGCCGCCGCCACGGGCCGCGTCGCCCGGGTCATCGGCCCGGTCGTCGACGTGGAGTTCCCCGTCGACGCGATGCCGGAGATCTACAACGCCCTGCACGTGCAGGTCGCCGACCCGGCCGAGGACGGCGCGCTCAAGACGCTGACCCTCGAGGTCGCGCAGCACCTCGGTGACGGCATCGTCCGCACCATCTCGATGCAGCCCACCGACGGTCTGGTCCGCCAGGCCCCCGTGGTCGACACCGGCGACGGCATCACCGTGCCCGTCGGCGACGTCACCAAGGGCCGCGTGTTCAACACGCTGGGTCAGATCCTGAACGAGCCCGAGGCCGAGTCCGAGGTCGGCGAGCGCTGGTCCATCCACCGCAAGGCCCCGGCGTTCGCGGACCTCGAGTCGAAGACCGAGATGTTCGAGACCGGCCTCAAGGTCGTCGACCTTCTCACCCCGTACGTCAAGGGTGGAAAGATCGGTCTGTTCGGTGGTGCCGGTGTCGGCAAGACCGTTCTGATCCAGGAAATGATCATGCGTGTGGCGAAGCTGCACGAGGGTGTTTCCGTGTTCGCCGGTGTCGGTGAGCGTACGCGTGAGGGCAACGACCTCATCGCGGAGATGGAGGACTCGGGCGTCCTCGACAAGACCGCCCTTGTCTTCGGCCAGATGGACGAGCCCCCGGGCACCCGTCTCCGTGTGGCCCTCGCCGGTCTGACCATGGCGGAGTACTTCCGCGATGTGCAGAAGCAGGACGTGCTGTTCTTCATCGACAACATCTTCCGCTTCACGCAGGCCGGTTCCGAGGTCTCGACCCTGCTCGGCCGTATGCCCTCCGCGGTGGGTTACCAGCCGAACCTGGCCGACGAGATGGGTCTCCTCCAGGAGCGCATCACCTCGACCCGTGGTCACTCGATCACCTCGATGCAGGCGATCTACGTCCCCGCCGACGACCTCACCGACCCGGCGCCGGCGACCACCTTCGCCCACCTCGACGCGACGACGGTTCTCTCCCGTCCGATCTCCGAGAAGGGCATCTACCCGGCCGTGGACCCGCTGGACTCCACGTCCCGGATCCTGGACCCGCGCTACATCGCGCAGGACCACTACGACGCCGCCACGCGCGTCAAGGGAATCCTGCAGAAGTACAAGGACCTCCAGGACATCATCGCGATCCTCGGTATCGACGAGCTGAGCGAGGAGGACAAGCTCACTGTCCACCGCGCCCGCCGTGTCGAGCGCTTCCTGTCCCAGAACACCCACGCGGCGAAGCAGTTCACCGGCGTGGACGGTTCGGACGTTCCGCTCGACGAGTCGATCGCCGCGTTCAACGCGATCTGCGACGGTGAGTTCGACCACTTCCCGGAGCAGGCGTTCTTCATGTGCGGTGGCCTTGAGGACCTCAAGAACAACGCCAAGGAGCTCGGCGTCTCCTGAGCCCCGTGCTCGCCCGAGGGGGACGGGATCCGTCCCGTCCCCCTCTCCACGCCCCCTAGAATTGACCCCAACACCCGGCACGACCGCCGGGTGGTGACCCGAGGAGCCACCCTTGGCTGCTGAGCTGCACGTCGAGCTGGTCGCCGCGGACCGGAGTGTCTGGTCCGGCGAGGCCACCCTGGTCATCGCGCGTACCACCTCCGGCGACATCGGCGTCATGCCCGGCCACCAGCCGCTGCTCGGTGTGCTGGAGTCGGGCCCGGTGACCATCCGTACGAGCGAGGGCGGGACCGTCGTCGCCGCCGTCCACGGCGGATTCATCTCGTTCGCCGACGACAAGCTGTCTCTGCTCGCGGAGATCTGCGAGCTGGCGGACGAGATCGACGCCCAGCGCGCCGAGCGCGCGCTGGAGCGTGCGAAGACGGAGTCGGACGCCGCCGCCGAGCGGCGCGCCGAGGTCCGGCTGCGCGCGGTAGCGGTCCGCTAGCGGTCCGCGCCGAGTAGGAGTGCCCTCAGCCGCGGCACGATCCGGAATTTTCCGGACCGTGTCGCGGCTGAGGCGATGCAGATGCAGGTTGTATTCGGTTGTGCCGGCGGTGCCGGCTACGGGACGCAGCGAGGAGGTCGGTGAAGATGTTCCTCGCTCTGCTCGTGTGCGGCCTGGTCGTCGCACTGGTGGTGATCGGGCTCTTCGTCTTCGGCTTGCGCCGCAGACTCATCCAGCGCGCGGGCGGCACCTTCGACTGCTCGCTGCGCTGGGACATCCCCGACGAGCCGGATCCGACCGGCAAGGGCTGGGTGTACGGCGTCGCCCGTTACAGCGGTGACGAGATCGCCTGGTTCCGTGTCTTCTCGTACGCGCCCCGCCCGCGCCGGATCCTGGAGCGCTCGTCCATCGTGGCGCTCGAGCGCCGGATGCCGGAGGGCGAGGAGGAGCTCGCGCTGCTCTCCGACGCCGTGATCCAGCCCTGTATGTACGAGGGCGTCCGCCTGGAGCTCGCGATGAGCGAGGACGCCCGGACGGGTTTCATGGCCTGGCTGGAGGCGGCGCCTCCTGGGCAACGGGTAAATGTCGCTTAGATTTCTTGCCCGTTGAATGGGGGTCCCCCCGGACGAAGTCTGGGGGAGGGTGAATGTCGCTTGAGGCATGAAGGAGCGGGGACGGCGTGCTGCGCCGTCCCCGCTCCTTTTCGTGCCTAGCTCAGGCCGGTGTTGATGGCGCCGACCAGCTCGCCGTTGCTGGTGTCACCGCTGAACTCCCAGAAGAACGCTCCGCCGAGGCCCTGGTTCTTGGCCCAGCTCATCTTGGAGTTGACGGTGGCGGGGGTGTCGTAGCTCCACCAGTTGGTGCCGCAGTGGGCGTACGCGGTGCCGGCGACGGTGCCGTTGGCGGGGCAGGAGTTCTTGAGGACCTTGTAGTCCTCGATGCCCTGCTCGTACGTGCCCTGCGCCGGGCCGGTCGCCGTGCCGCCGGGGGCGGACTGGGTGACACCGGTCCAGCCGCGGCCGTAGAAGCCGATGCCGAGCAGCAGCTTGCTGGCCGGGACGCCCTTGGCCTTGTACTTGGCGATCGCCTCGGCGGAGTTGAAGCCCTGCTGCGGGATGCCGGCGTACGAGGTGAGCGGGGAGTGCGGGGCCGTCGGGCCCTGCGCCGCCCAGGCGCCGAAGAAGTCGTACGTCATGACGTTGAACCAGTTCATGTACTGCGCGGCGCCCGCGTAGTCGGCGGCGTCGATCTTGCCTCCGGTGGAGGCGTCGGCCGTGACGGCCGCGGTGACCAGGGCACTGGGGCCGAACTTGGCGCGCATGGCCTGCATCATGTTCTTGAAGGAGGCCGCGCCGCTGGTGTCGCAGGACAGACCGCAGGCGTTGGGGTACTCCCAGTCCAGGTCGATGCCGTCGAAGACATCGGCCCAGCGCGGGTCCTCGACCAGGTCGTAGCAGGACTGTGCGAAGGCGGCCGGGTTCTGCACGGCCTGGCCGAAGCCGCCGGACCAGGTCCAGCCGCCGAAGGACCAGATGACCTTGATGTTCGGGTAGGCCTTCTTCAGTTTGCGGAGCTGGTTGAAGTTGCCGCGCAGCGGCTGGTCCCAGGTGTCGGCGACGCCGTCGACGGACTGGTCGGCGGTGTAGGCCTTGTCGTAGTCGGCGTAGGAGTCGCCGATGGTGCACTTGCCGCCGGTGACGTTGCCGAAGGCGTAGTTGATGTGGGTGATCTTGGACGCGGAGCCCGAGGTCACGATGTTCTTCACGTGGTAGTTGCGGCCGTAGACGCCCCAGTTGGTGAAGTAGCCCATCTTCACGACGTTCGGGGGCGGGGTGCCGCCGCCCCCGCCGGTGGTGTGGACGGCGACCGGGCCGGCGGCGGGGCCGGTCTGGTCGATGGTGTCGCGGGCGACGACGGTGTACGAGTAGTCGGTGCCGGCGGTGAGGCCGGTGTCCGTGAAGGTGAGGCCGGTGGTGGTGGTCACCTTGGTGCCGTCGCGCAGGACGTCGTAGTTCTTGACGCCCTTGTCGTCCGTGGCCGCGGTCCAGGTGAGCTTCGCCGACGTGTCGGTGATGTTCGAGGCGACCGGGGTGCCGGGGGCCGAGGGCGGGTTGTCGCCCGGCTGGGTGGTGCCGTCGCAGGGAGCGCCGTTGATCTTACAGCCGCTGGGCGCGCCGGGGCCGGCGCCGTTGTAGCCGAAGGAGACGGAGGCGCCGGGGGCGAGGGTGCCGTTCCAGCCGACGTTCTTGGCGGTCCAGTGGGTGCCGGAGCTGGTGACGGTGGCGTCCCAGGCGGAGGTGACGGTGGTGCCGGAGGGGTAGTCCCACTCGACGGTCCAGGAGGAGAGGCTCGTGGTGCCGGTGTTCTTCACCGTCCACTTGCCCTCGAAGCCGGTGCCCCAGTCCTGGGTCTTGGTGTAGGTCGCGGTGGCCGAGGCGGCGGCTTCGGCGGGGGAGGCGAGGCCGACCATGGCGGCCAGCGGCAGGATCAGGGCGGTCAGTCCGGCGGCTGCCCGGTGTCTGAACCCTGATCTGCGCGTCGGTGCTTGAGTGCTCAACGGTGCTCCTCAAGTTGCGGACGGACAAGGTGGGGGTGGTCCGTGAAGATGCGCGCGCCCCGCGAGCGTAGGAAGGTCTGGACCAATCGTCAAGAGGTCCAGACCAGCGTCGGCAAAGTTCTTCTAAACCCCCAACTCCTGTGCCAGAACGGCCGCTTGGACCCGACTGCGCAGCTCCAGCTTGCCGAGCACCTTGCTGACATGGGTCTTCACCGTCGCCTCCGCCATGTCCAGCCGTACCGCGATCTCGGCGTTCGACAGACCCAGGCCGAGCGCCGAAAGCACCTCCCGCTCCCGGGGCGTCAGCACGTCCAGTACGGCCGTGTCCGCCACCGGACGGCTCGGTGCCGCGAACTCCGCGATCAGCCGGCGCGTCACCGCCGGGGCGATCAGGCCCTCGCCGCGCCCCACCGTCCGCACCGCCGTGATCAGGTCCTTCGCGTCCGTGTCCTTCAGCAGGAAGCCCGAGGCCCCGGCCCGCAGCGCCCCGAAGACGTACGCGTCGAGGTCGAAGGTCGTCAGGACGAGCACATCGGCGAGCCCCTCCGACACCACCAGACGGGTCGCCGTCACCCCGTCCATCCGGGGCATCTGCACGTCCATCAGGACCAGGTCCGGGCGCAGTTCGCGCGCCAGCTCCACCGCACGCTCGCCGTCCGCGGCCTCGCCGACCACCTCGATGTCCGGCGCGCTGCCCAGGATCAGCACGAGCCCCGCCCGTACCGCCGACTGGTCCTCTGCCACGACCACCCGGATCGTCATGCGTTCCCCGCCTTCTCGTCCGCGGGCAGCACGGCCCGCACCTGCCAGACCGCCCCCGCGGCCGCCGCCCGGAACTCCCCGCCCAGCAGCTCCGCGCGCTCCCGCATCCCCACCAGACCCGAACCGGTGCCGGGCGCCGACGGTCCCGGCCGCTTCCCGTACGGCGAGTCGACGGCCACGGTCAGGACCCCGTCGCCCCGGCCGACCCGCACGGTGACCGTACCGGGGGAGGCGTGCTTCACCGCGTTCGTCAGCGACTCCTGCACGATCCTGTACGCGGCCAGCTCCACCGGCGCCGGCAGGGCGGCGCCGTCCGAGGGCCGGGTGTCCTCCAGGACGAACCGCAGACCGCCGGAGGAGCCGTTCCTGCGGGCCCGGGCGAGCAGTCCGTCCAGCGCGTCGAGGCTCGGCACCGCCCCCGGTTCCGCGTCCCCGCCGCTGTCCCGGAGCAGCCCGATCAGCCGCCGCATCTCCGTGAGGCCCGCCACGCTGTTCTCGCGGATGACCGTCAGCGCCTGACGGGTGGTGGCCGGTTCGTCGAGGGAGAGCGCGGCCGTGGAGTGGATCGCGATCGCCGAGAGGTGGTTCGCCACCATGTCGTGCAGCTCCCGCGCCATCCGCGCCCGCTCGGCCACCACCGCCTGCGCCCGGTCCATCTCGGCCAGCAGCGCGGTCTGTTCGGCCCTCAGCCGGGCGGCGTCCGCCGCCTCGCGGTGGTTGCGGACGATCGCACCGGTGATCGCCGGGAGGAAGGAGATCATGCCGGTGAGCACGCCGACGAGCAGCGCGTAGGCGTTCTGCCACCAGACGAGGAAGCCGGCGGTCACCGCGACCGTGATCAGGCCGGTCGTGTAGGGGATGCGGCGCGCGGAGGCCGGTGGGCCGTACACGACGGCCGCGTAGACCACGTCCGTGAACATCAGGACCGTCGCCAGGTTCCCGTTGGTGAACTGGTCGGCGACGATCGCCAGGGTGCCGACGATCAGGGCGGTCCGTGGGGCGGTGCGGCGCACGGTCTCCGCTCCGGCCATCACGGTCAGCGGGATCAGGGTCGCCCAGCGCTGCCCGAAGACGTGGTCCTCCGTCACGTACAGCCCGAACCACCACAGGATCAGGCCGCCGACGAGGCCGGTGGCGGCGATGAGCAGATCGACGCGGTGCGGGCGGGGGAGTGTCACGTACTCATCCAACATGCCGCACCGCGCCCGGACCTCCTCGCCCGGGCCGATCCGTCCCTCCGTCGAAGGATGTAGACGCGGTTCCTCACCGGCGACGACGAACCGGGCCCTGACCCACGGGACGCTGAAGGGGTACCGAAAGGGGAACCGTCGTGATCGTCACGCTGATCGTGCTCTGCGAGGTCGGCTTCTGGGTCCTGCTGGCCGCCGGCCTCGCCACCCGCTACCTCCTGAAGATGCCCCGCGCGGGCATGGCGCTGCTGCTGTGCGAGCCGGTCCTTGAGGTCGTGCTCCTCGTCGTCACCGCGATCGACCTCAAGAACGGTGCCGAGCCGAGCTGGGAGCACGGCCTCGCCGCGCTGTACATCGGCTACACCGTCGGCCACGGCCACCGCACGGTGAAGTGGCTCGACGGGCATGCCGCCCACCGCCTCGGCGGCGGGCCGCGCCCCCCGAAGCCGCCCCGGTACGGCATGGCGCGCGCCCGCCACGAGGGCAGGGTCTGGCTGGGCTCGCTGGTCGGCGGCGCCGTCGCCACCGTCCTGCTGCTCCTCGCCGTCCGGTACGTCGGCGGGGACGGGAACACCGAGAGCCTGTGGAGCTGGATGTTCGCCGCGTGGCGGGCGGTCGGCATCCACGGCCTGATCGCCCTCAGCTACCTGATCTGGCAGAAGAAGGACCCGGGCTCCGGCTCAGCGGTCCCCGCCCGGGACCCAGAGGACGTCCCCGACCTCCTTGTTGGCCGTCCTGGCCAGGATGAACAGAAGGTCTGACAGCCGGTTGAGGTACGTGGCGGTCAGGGCGTTCATCGTCTCGCCGTGCACCTCCAGGGCCGCCCACGTGGAGCGCTCCGCCCGCCGGACCACCGTGCACGCCTGGTGCAGCAGGGCCGCACCGGGCGTGCCGCCCGGCAGGATGAAGGAGCGCAGCTTGTCCAACTGCTCCAGGAAGCGGTCGCAGTCGGCCTCCAGCTTGTCGACGTAGGACTGCTCGACGCGCAGCGGCGGATACTCGGGGTTCTCCACCACCGGCGTGCAGAGGTCGGCGCCCACGTCGAAGAGGTCGTTCTGGATCCGGACGAGGACCTTCACGAGCTCCTCGTCGAGCTGCCCGAGGGCGATGGCCGTCCCGATGGCGGCGTTGGCCTCGTTGGCGTCGGCGTAGGCCGAGATCCGCAGATCCGTCTTGGCGGTCCGGCTCATGTCGCCGAGCGCCGTGGTGCCCTTGTCGCCGGTACGGGTGTAGATGCGCGTCAGATTGACCATGGGTCCAGCGTAGTTACGCCCCGGCGCTCCGGAACGTGCGTGTGCCGACCGTCACGGCGAGCGCCGTCAGTCCGAGGGCGACGAGCACCCCGTACAGCATGGTCGGCGTCGTGTAGTGGCCGATGTACGCCTCCCGGACCGCGTCCACCAGATAGCGGAACGGCATGAAGTGCGAGACCGCGTCGAGCCAGCCGGGGGCGAGGGCCATCGGCAGCATCAGGCCCGAGAGCAGCATCGCCGGCATCGCGAGCGTGTTGATCGCGGGGCCGAACTCCTGCGGGGTGCGCAGCTTCAGGGCGAGCGCGTACGAGAGGGAGGCGAGCGCGGCGGAGAGCAGGGCGACGAAGCCGAAGCCGAGGAGGATCCCGGCGACCGGCGCCCGCAGGCCCATGGGGATCGCCACCAGGACGAGCAGGACCGCCTGGAAGACGAAGAGCGCGGCGTCCCGCAGGACCCGGCCGAGCAGCAGGGCGAGCCGGCTGATCGGGGCGACCCGCATCCGGTCGAAGACGCCCCAGTTCTTCTCCATGATGATCGAGAAGCCGGCGAACGAGGCGCCGAAGAGGCCGAGCTGGAGCAGCAGGCCGGGGACGAGGACCTGCCAGGAGTCGCCCTCGCGGCCGAGCGGGAGCCCGGTGAGCAGCGGTCCGAAGAAGAGCAGGTAGAGCAGCGGCATCAGGGCGCCGAAGAAGATCTGGAACGGGGAGCGCAGGGTCTGGCGGGCGTAGCGCCCGAAGAGCAGCGCGGTGTCGCGGAAGAGCATCACGGGTCTCCTAGACCGCTACGGGGGTGGTGTCGGCGGGCGCCGGGCCGCGGCCGGTGACGGCGAGGAAGGCCTCCTGGAGGGTGGTCACGCCGTGCGCGGCCTTGAGTCCGGCGGGGCTGTCCTCGGCGACGACCGTGCCCTTGTCCACGATCACGAGCCGGTCGGCGAGCGCGTCGGCCTCGTCGAGGTAGTGCGTGGTGAGGACGACGGTCGTGCCGTGCTCGTCGCGCAGCCGCCGCACCAGGGCCCACAGGTCGGCGCGGCTGCCGGGGTCGAGGCCGGTCGTCGGCTCGTCGAGGAAGAGGAGCTCCGGGCGGTGGGTGAGCCCCATCGCGAGGTCGACCCGGCGGCGCTGGCCGCCGGAGAGCGCCGGGGTCTTCCGGTCGAGGAGCTCGGTGAGGCCGAGGTCCTCGGCGAGCTCCTCGGCGCGGGCCGCCGCGGTCGTCCGGTCCAGGCCGTAGAGCCTGCCCTGGGTGACGAGCTCGGAGCGGACGGTCTCCTGGGGGTCGAGTCCGCCGGACTGGGCGACGTACCCGATGCGCCGGCGCACGGCGGCGGGGTCGCCGACGAGGTCGTGGCCGGCGACGGTGGCGGCGCCGCCGGTGGGCGGGAGCAGCGTCGTGAGCATCCGCAGGGTGGTGGTCTTGCCGGCGCCGTTGGGGCCGAGGAGTCCGAGGATCTCGCCGGGCCGGACGGTGAGGTCGATTCCCCGGACGGCCTCCACGGGGCCGTTCCTGGTCGTGAAGGTCCGGGCGAGGCCGGACGTGCTGATGATGGGCATGGCGACCACAAAAACAGAGTCACTGAAATTTTGCAACGTCACCAAAAATTAAGAGGCGCCGAAATTTCAGGGAGCCTAGGATTGCCTACGATGGGTCCATGGCCGAGGGACTCAGGGAACGCAAGAAGCGCGAGACGAAGCAGCGGATCTCGGACATCGCGACCGGGCTCTTTCTGGAGCACGGCTTCGTCACCGTGACCGTCGCGGACGTCGCCGAGGCGGCGGACGTCTCCGTCAACACCGTGTACAACTACTTCCCGGCCAAGGAGGACCTCTTCCTCGACCGGATGGACGGCGTCACCCAGCGGCTCGCCCGGATGATCCGCGGCCGCGACCGGGGCGAGTCCGCCGCCCAGGCGGTCCTGCGCGAGCTGCGCCAGGACATCGGGGCCGTCTCCCCGGCGTACGGACTCATGGACGGCTTCGACGCCTTCATGAACGTCATCGAGCACGCGCCCACCCTCAAGGCCCGGCTCTTCCAGCTGCGGGGCCAGGTCCACGAGGCCGTCGTGACCACCCTGCGCGAGGAGACCGGCGCGGCCGCCGACGACCCGCTGCCGCTGCTCGTCGGCGGGCAGCTCGCCTGGATCGAGGAGTCCGTCGTCGGCTACATCACCGGCGAGATGACCGCAGGACGCAAGGCGACGACCGTCTCCCGCGAGGCCCTCGTCCTCCTCGACGAGATCGAGGAACTCCTGGGCGAGAAGGTCCTGACGTACGCGGTGCGCGAGGGCTGAGCCGGCGGCGGCCCGCCGAACTCCCGGCCCGCCACGACGAGGAGGCCGTCGGGAGGTGTCGTGAGTGTGACGTCCGTCAAAGAGGGCGTGACGCGCATTACTTCACGGTCACATAGCGCCCCCCGACCGCTAATCTCCGCCGGGAGAGCAGAAGTGAACAGGTGTTGAGGGGTGGAAGATCGTGGCCAAGAAGCTTGCCGTCATCGGGGCCGGACTCATGGGATCCGGCATCGCACAGGTCTCGGCGCAGGCGGGCTGGGACGTCGTCCTGCGTGACGTCACCGACGCCGCCCTGACCCGCGGCACCGACGGCATCAAGGCCTCGTACGAGAAGTTCGTCGCCAAGGGCAAGCTCGCCGCCGAGGACGCCGAGGCCGCGCTCGGCCGGATCACCGCCACCACCGAGCTCGACGCCGTCGCCGACGCGGACGTCGTCGTCGAGGCCGTCTTCGAGAACCTCGACGTCAAGCACGACATCTTCCGCTCGCTCGACAAGATCGCCAAGGACGGCGCCGTCCTCGCCTCCAACACCTCCGCGATCCCGATCACCAAGATCGCTGCGGTGACCGAGCGCCCCGAGGCCGTCGTCGGCGTCCACTTCTTCTCGCCCGTCCCGATGATGCAGCTCGTCGAGCTGGTCCGCGGCTACAAGACGAGCGACGAGACCCTCGCCACCGCCCGCGCGTTCGCCGAGTCCGTCGGCAAGACCTGCATCGTCGTCAACCGCGACGTCGCCGGCTTCGTCACCACCCGCCTCATCTCGGCCCTCGTCGTCGAGGCCGCCAAGCTCCACGAGTCGGGCGTCGCCACCGCCGAGGACATCGACATCGCCTGCAAGCTCGGCTTCGGCCACGCCATGGGCCCGCTCGCCACGGCCGACCTCACCGGCATCGACATCCTGGTGAACGCCGCCAACAACATCTACACCGAGTCCCAGGACGAGAAGTTCGCGCCGCCGGAGCTGATGCGCCGGATGGTGGACGCGGGTGACATCGGCCGCAAGAGCGGGCAGGGCTTCTACAAGTACTGAGCCGTACCCGCCACCCCGCCTCACTCCGTGGGGTGAATTCAGGTATCGGTTCGCTGACAAGGCGCAACGTATCTGCCGGTGCGGCAGTCAGTTGTTGCGAAGACGGAGCACTCTCGGGGAGCGCATATGCACATCAGGGGCGACCACGTCGAGCTGGTCGTCGGGGGCCGCCTCGACGTCCGCAGCGCGGCGGACGCCCGTACGGTCCTGCACTCGGCCGTCGACGACGGAGTCGGCGACCTGGTGCTCGACCTGACCGGACTCGACTCCTGGGACGCGACCGGACTCGGCGTCATCATGGGCGCCCACCGCAGGGCCGGCCGCTGCGGCCGGCGCCTCGTCCTGCGCGGGGTGCCGCCCCAGATGCAGCGGCTCCTCGTCGCCACCCGGCTGCACCGCATCCTCGCCATCGAGGGCGGCCTCGCCCTGGAGTCCCTGCCCCGCGTATGACCCCCGGGGGGTGCCCGCCATGTGTGAAGCAGCTGTGAGAAACAGGCGTCACACCCAATCCTCACAAGACCGTGACGTCTTGGTCTCGGGGGCACCCCGCCTGTTCCCGACCGTCTGAACACGGTCTAGGGTTCGGTCGCCCGCACAATGACGGACCCGCCCCACACGGGACGGACCCACCGGCGGGTACCGCACACCGCTTCTTGGGAGCTTGGACCATGGACCCGATCAACCCTGGGTCGGAGGAGTACGGTCACGACACCGAGGGCGAGGAGGCCCGCCAGGGCCGTGGCGTGCCCGCGCCGACGCCCGCGCGTGCCCGCGTCGTCCGGCTCGTCTCCGGCGAACTGCTCCTCACCGTCAACCCCGTCGACGGCAGCGAGATCGAACCCTGCCCGCCCGGGCAGGAACCGGAGGCCCCCCGCCCCCGCACCCCCGAGGAGCGCGCCGAGGCCGCCCGCGCCGTCGCCCCGCCCCTCCCGGCGGGCCCCGCCGCACCCGAGCTGCCCCTCCTCGAACGCCACGAGGAGCGCGAGCGGCTCACCGGCATCCTCACCCAGGGCCGCTGCGCCCGCGTCGTCGGCGCCCCCGGATCCGGCCGCACCGCCCTCCTCGACGCGGTCGCCGCCGACTGCGCCGAACTCGCCCCCGACGGTGTGGTCCGCCTCTCCGGGCACCACCGCACCCCCACCGAGCTCCTCCACGAGCTGTTCACCGCCGTCCGGTACGCCCCCGGACAGCGCCCCGACCGGGCCGGCCTCCTCGACCGGCTCCGCGACATCGGCGCCGTGGTCGTCGTCGACGACCTGGAATTCGGCGGCGCCGCCCTCGACGAACTCCTTGCCGCCGCCCCCGAGTGCGCCTTCCTCCTCGCCGCGGGACCCGACACCCCCGCCCCCCCCGCCGACGCCCCCGTCGAGGAGGTCCTCCTCGCCGGCCTCGGCCGGGCCGCCGCCCTGAAGCTCCTGGAGAGCGCCGTCGGCCGCACCCTCACCGAGGAGGAGGCCAACTGGGCCGGCGACCTGTGGTTCGAGTCCGAAGGGCTCCCGCTCCGCTTCGTCCAGGCCGGCGCCCTGCTCCGCCAGCGCGACCGACTGCGCGTCACCCCCGCCGAGTTCGACGCCTTCGGCGCCCTCGAAGAGGCCTTCGGCCCCGCCGCACCCGCGGCGGCGGCCACCGTCGCGGCCGCCGCCTTCGACGGCATCGACGACCCCGACGTCGAACTGCGCGACATACCGCTGCCCAGCCTCGGCGAAGGCGCCGCACCCGCCGCCCTCCTCGCCTCACGGCTCAGCCGCTCCGCCCAGGCCGCCCTGCGCTTCGCCGTCGCCCTCGGCGGCGAGGTCCCGCACCCGTCCCACCTCCCGGCCCTCGTCGGCGACACCCACGCCGACGCCGCCCTCGGCGAACTCATGGCCTGCGGACTGCTCACCCCGGTCGGCCCCCGCTACCGCCTCGCCACCGGAGTCCTCACCCAGCTCCTCGCCCACGGCTTCGAGCACGAGGCCGCCGACCGCGCCCACACCGTCGCCCAGCACTACGCCTGGTGGGCCGCCCATCCCTCCGTCACCCCCGAACGCGCCGCCGTCGAGGCCGACGCCCTGCTCGCCGCCCTCACCGCGCTGATCCCCGGCACCGGCGAGAGCGCCGCCGAGCACCGGTCCACCGCCGTCCTCCTCGCCCGCGCCGCCGCCCCCGCCTTCGCCGCCGGACTGCAGTGGGGCGCCTGGGAACGCGCCCTGCGCGCCGGACAGGAGGCCGCCCGGCTCGCCGGCGAGGTCGCCGACGAGGCCTACTTCCACCACGAGCTCGGCGTCCTCGCGATCTGCTCCGGCCACCTGGAGCGTGCCCGCGCCGAGCTGGAGGCCTCCATCGGCATGCGCGGCGTCCTCGCCGACAAGCGCGGCACCGTCGCCGGCCGCCGGGCCCTCGCCCTCGTCGCCGACCTCTCCGGAGAGCACACCGCCGCACCCGAGCCCGTCTCCCCGCCGCGCGGCACCCCCGCCCTGCGCGGCCCGGCCGCCCGCCCCGCCCTCCCGAGGCCGGAGACCGTCACCGCCCCGCTGCTCGGTGGACCCGCCAGGACCCCGGCGTCGGCCCCGATCCCCGCGTTCCCCGATTTCGCCGCCGAAGGCCCGACGCTCGTCACCGGCCCGACCACCGACACCGCCGAGAAGGACCGCCGCTCCGGCCTCAAGGGCAGCATCCTCGGCGGCGCCCGCCGCAACCTCGTCGCCGTCGGCGCGGGCGCGCTCCTCGTCGCCGTCCTCGGCACCGTCGTCACCCTCGGCGCCACCTCCGGCAACGGCGACAACCCCGCCGACGACCGCGTCACCTCCGACAGCACCGCGAACGAGAGCGGCAGCTCCGACGGCCTCGACGGCGAGGAGCCGCCCGCCGACGGCGAGGCCGGCCCGGACGAGACCGGCGAGGCCACGCGCTCGGACTCCCCGAGCCCCTCCGGCTCCGGCAGCGCCTCGCCGTCCGCCTCCACGGACCCGTCCGCGTCCGGCTCCGCCTCCTCCTCGGACAGCCCCTCGGCGACGACCGGAGCGCCGACGGCCACCACGGCCCCGCCGACCGGAGGCGCCACGACGACCCGGCCGCCGGCCACGACCACCGCGCCGCCGCGGCCGACGACCACGACGCCGAAGCCGCCGACGACCACCCCCGCCCCGCCGACCACGACCGCGCCGACCACGGCCCCGCCGACGACGACCGCCCCTCCGGCGACCGGCGAGACCACGACCCTCGGCGCGCCCTCCTCCGACACCACCACCGCCACGGACTCCCCGGCCTGACCCCGTACGGCAACGACGACGGCCCCCGGCGCGCTCACCGCGCCGGGGGCCGTCGTCGTTGCCGTACGAGGATCAGAACAGCCGCAGCTTGTCGTCCTCGATGCCGCGCAGCGCGTCGTAGTCCAGGACCACGCAGCCGATCCCGCGGTCCGTCGCGAGGACCCGCGCCTGCGGCTTGATCTCCTGGGCCGCGAAGACGCCCTTCACCGGCGCCAGGTGCGGGTCGCGGTTGAGCAGCTCCAGGTAGCGGGTCAGCTGCTCGACGCCGTCGATCTCACCGCGCCGCTTGATCTCCACCGCCACCGTCGCCCCGTCGGCGTCCCGGCACAGGATGTCCACGGGGCCGATCGCGGTCGGGTACTCGCGGCGGATCAGCGTGTAGCCCTCGCCGAGGGTCTCGATCCGGTCGGCGAGCAGCTCCTGGAGGTGCGCCTCGACGCCGTCCTTGATGAGACCGGGGTCCACACCCAGCTCGTGCGAGGAGTCGTGGAGGATCTCCTCCATCGTGATGATCAGTTTCTCGCCCGCTTTGTTGATCACGGTCCAGATGCCCGCCTCACCATCGACGCCTTCCTTCAGCGTGCACGGCGGCGACATCCAGTTGAGCGGTTTGTACGCCCGGTCGTCCGCGTGGATGGAGACGCTGCCGTCTGCCTTGACCAGGATCAGACGGGGCGCGGAGGGCAGGTGGGCCGTGAGTCGACCCGCGTAGTCCACGGAGCAACGGGCAATGACGAGACGCATGGTCGCCAACGCTACAAGACGGGCGCTCTTCCGCGCGATTCGGGCATCGGCCGCGCACCCCGTGGGGGTGGTCGTTGGCCGAACACCCGTCGGTTATCAGCCGGTTGTGTGCCCATTCTTCTGGTGTCGCCCGGACCGCGCGCTTACCGTGGAAGCTGGAGGTCGTCGTCCGTGCACGCTGCGTGGCGCACGGCCCGGCCTTCGCCCCTGCCCGCAAGACCCCGTCCGCGGGGTCGCGAGAGGAGAACCCATGTCGCTCGACGTCTCACCGGCACTGTTGGAACAGGCCGAGCGAGGCGAGGTCGACGAAGCCGACTTCGTCGACTGCGTCCGGACCTCCCTGCCCTACGCATGGGAGATGATCAGTTCTCTGGTGGCACAGCTGAAGGTCGACGGCGGAGAGTTCGCCGACAACCAGACGCCGCCGCCGAATGAGCAGGCACGTGGTCAGCTGCTGCGCGCGCTCGCGAGCGATGCCATTCGTGGTGCGCTGCAGCGGCATTTCGGGGTGCGTCTCGCCTTCCAGAACTGCCACCGCGTGGCGGTCTTCCCGCTGGACCCGGCGGTGGACGAGCGGCTCGCCCGCTTCACGTCCGTACGGGGACAGCTGCTGAACCAGTCGCCGGAACTGCGCGACTGCTGAGACATGGTGCTGCCGCTCCGCATCGCGGGAGAAGGCGAACGATGCGCGCCGACGCGCGTCGCCGCCGAAAGGTGCAGGAGCGGCAGCACAGTCCCGGACGTGTTCCCCCTCACACCAGGAGCGGCAGGACCTCCGCGCCCAGCCGCCGGACGTTCTCCTCGGTCGCCGCGAGGTCGCCCGAGCCCTCCGCGAGCAGGGCGAAGCGCGTGATGCCCGTACGCTCCGCGGTCGCCGCGAGCCGGTCCGCCGCGCGCCGGGGCGTGCCCACCGGGTGCAGCCCGCACAGCAGCTCCGTGTACGCCACGGGGTCGCGCATCGCCCGGTGCCGGCCGTCCACCGTCACATGCGCGTCGAGCCCCTGCCTCAGCCAGCCCGGCATCGCCTTCACCAGCGCCTCCGCCGCGTCCGCCTCCCGGTCCGCGAGCTGGGCGACGCCCGCCGAGACGTGGCCGGCGCCGATCCGCGCGATCTCGTCGGGGTCCCGCCCGGCCTCCCGCGCGCACCGCGCCCAGGCCGCGACCATCTCCGCCTTGTCCTCGTCGCCGCAGTGCATGCCGAGCAGCATCGGCAGTCCGCGCTCCGCCGCGAGCTTCACGCTCTTCGGCGAGGTGCAGGCCACCACCACCTCGGGGGAGGCGGCGCCGCCGATCAGCTCGCCGGGGCGGGGCACCACCGGCACCTCACGGAAAGCGAATCGTTCCCCCTCGGCGCCGACGCGCGGCTCGGTGAGCCAGCGCAGCAGCAGGTCGAGCGATGCGGGGAACCCCTTCTCGTACGCCTCCAGCCCCGCGCCGAACACCTCCAGGTCGACCCAGGGCCCGCCCCGGCCCACCCCGAGGGTGAACCTGCCGCCCGAGGTGAGGTGCAGCAGCGCCGCCTGCTCGCCGAGGGCGACCGGGTGGACGGTCGGCAGCACGCTCACCGCCGTGCCGACCCGGAGCCGCCGGGTGCGGCCGAGGAGCAGCGCAGCCAGCGTCACGGCCGAGGGGCACACCCCGTACGGCACGAAGTGGTGCTCGGCGAGCCAGACGGAGTCGAGCCCCGCCTCCTCGGCGACCTCGGCGGTCCGCACCGCACGGTGCAGCGCCTCTCCCTGGCCCTGGCCCGGGAACTGGGCTGCCAGAACGAACGTACCCACGCGCATCGCCTTCTGCCTCCTTGCGGCCGACGCGTATCTCCCCTCGCACTGGCACCAACGTCTGACACGTGCCAAAGGCAACGGCCGTTCATGAAGTTCTTGCGATTTTCGGCTAAGCCGTCCCGGACGGGGCCCGGGGCACCGGGTGGCGGCCCGTAGGCTGGAGGGAACGGTCCGTGTTCCCAGACCCCGTGAGGTGTGCCCGTGTCCCCGCGTCACAACCGTTCCCGAGGCGGCGAGAAGCCCGCGCAGCAGGGCGACCACGGCGACCGGTACGGCGGCGCGCAGCGCACCGAGACCTGGCAGGGCGAGGAGTGGTACGTCCGGCTCGTCGCCGGAGCGAGCGCCCCCGGCAAGCGCTACCGCTGCCCGGGCTGCGACCAGGAGATCCCGTCCGGCGCCCCGCACGTGGTGGCCTGGCCGGAGTGGGGCGGCGTCGACGACCGCCGGCACTGGCACAAGGCCTGCTGGAACGCGAAGGACCGCCGCACCAGCAGGGTGCAGCGGTCCCGTAACGCGCCGAGGTACTAGCTCACAGGTCCTGGCTCACACGTCGCGGCTGTTCAGCACTCCGAAGGCGCCGGCGAACGCGGCGGCCGTGACGCCGAGCAGGATGAACAGCGGCTCCCAGCCCGAGGGACCGTCCTCGCCGAACGGCGGGTGGGTGCTGTAGAGCACGATCATCTGCGAGGGGATCGCGTACGTCAGCAGGAACTCCCGCACCGACGTGAGCGCCTCCGAGAACATGAACATGGCGGCGACGAGCGGGAGCAGCAGCAGACCGATCATCACCGTGATCGCGCCCGCCGAGTGCCGGATGAGCGTGCCGATCGCCATCGAGAGCAGCCCGAGCGTCGCCAGGTAGGCGGCCGCTCCCACCGTCGACCGCAGCCATTCCCCGGTCGTGGGCTCGGCCGCGTCCACCATGCCGACCTGGGCCGCTGCGACGAGCCCCGTGACCACCACGGCGATCGAGAAGACCAGCAGGAAGAAGACGATCGCCTTCGCCGTCAGCACCCGGGCCCGGCTCGGGCAGGCCGTCAGGGTCGTACGGATCATGCCCGTGCCGTACTCGGAGGCGATCGTCAGGACGCCGAGCGTGATCACGCAGATCGAGGCCGGCAGCATCCCGAAGAAGCCGAAGCTGAGCGCCGACTCCTCGCCCATCGGGGCCTCGGAGGCGGCGGCGATGGCGGCGACACCGAGCCCGATGCCGACCATCAGCAGGATCATCACCCCCAGCGTCCACATCGTCGAACGCACCGAGCGGATCTTCGTCCACTCGGAGGCGAGCGCGTCACCGAGGTGCGCGGCGCGGACCGGGATGGGGGAGACGTAGGCGTGCGGCGCCGGGGCGTGGTGCGGGGCGGGGGCGGTCATCGGGCGTCCTTCGGGGTGTCGCTCGGCTGCGGGAGGCCCGGCTGCGGAGCGGCCGGAGCGGCGTACGGACCGGGGGCGGGGGCCTGCGGGGCGGCGGGTGCGGCGTACGGCCCGGGGGCGGCGGCCGGCGGGGCGGCGTACGGGCCCGGCGCGGCGCCCTGCGGAGCCCCGCCGTACGGGTTCTGTCCGGGCGGCGGCGGGGCGTACCAGCCCTGCTGCGGCACGTCCGGGACCGGCTGCTGCGGCGGCATGCCGTACCCCGGCTGCCCCGGCTGGAGCGGCGGCTGGAGGTGGGCGAGCCGGTCGTCGGTGGAGCGGTAGTCCACGGCGCCCTGCGTCAGCCGCATGTACGCCTCCTCCAGGGAGGCCTGGTGCGGGGACAGCTCCCAGAGCCGTACGTCCGCCCCGTGCGCGAGGTCGCTGATCCGCGGCAGCGGCAGGCCGGTGACGCGCAGCGCGCCGTCCGGCTCGGACAGCACCTGGCCGCCGGCCTCCATGAGCACCGAGCTCAGCTTCTCCCGCTGGGCCGGCTCGGTGGCCGGGGTCCGCACCCGGGCGAAGTCGGCGGAGTTCGCCGAGATGAAGTCCGTGACGCTCATGTCCGCGAGCAGCTGCCCCCGGCCGATCACGATCAGGTGGTCGGCGGTCAGCGCCATCTCGCTCATGAGGTGGCTGGAGACGAAGACCGTGCGGCCCTCGGCGGCCAGCTTCTTCATCAGGTTCCGCACCCAGAGGATGCCCTCGGGGTCCAGACCGTTGACCGGCTCGTCGAAGAGCAGCACCTGCGGGTCGCCGAGGAGGGCCGCCGCGATGCCGAGCCGCTGGCCCATGCCGAGCGAGAAGCCCTTCGAGCGCCGCTTGGCGACGTCCTGGAGGCCGACCACGCCGAGGACCTCGTCGACGCGCTGCGCCGGGATGCCGGCGAGCTGGGCGAGCGACAGCAGATGGCTCCGCGCGCTCCGGCCGCCGTGCACGGCCTTGGCGTCGAGGAGCGCGCCGACCTGGCGCGGCGCGTTCGGCAGCTGCCGGAACGGGTGGCCGCCGATCGTGACATGACCCGAGGTGGGCCGGTCGAGACCCAGGATCATGCGCATCGTCGTCGACTTGCCGGAGCCGTTGGGCCCCAGGAACCCGGTGACGACGCCGGGCCTCACCTGGAAGGAAAGGTTGTACACGGCCGTCTTGGCGCCGTAGCGCTTCGTCAGGCCGACTGCCTCGATCATTCTCCAGCCCCATCGACAGGTCGGTGGCATCCATGTCGGGGCGTGGCGGCCGTCGGCCGGAGCCCCCCGTATGAGCTAGGAGCTTATCCAGCCGTTGACGGTTCCGCCGAAGCGGAACCGTGATCCTCCCGTACGGACCGCGGGATCAGGCGTCCCGCTCCTTCAGCACCAGGTATCCGCCGAGCAGCGAGGCCACCACCCAGAGCAGCATGATCCCGAGCCCGCCCCAGGGCCCGTACGGCGCCTTCTCCTGGCCCATCGCGTCCGGCACCACCTGCATGATCTTGGAGCCGGCCTGGTCGGGGAAGTACTGGGCGACCTCCTTGGCCTTCGGGACCGCCGACAGGATCTGCGAGATCAGGAAGAAGAACGGCACCAGGATGCCGAGCGACAGCATCGAGGAGCGGAGCATCGTCGCCACGCCCATCGAGAAGATCGCGATCAGGCCCATGTAGAGACCGCCGCCGACCACCGCGCGCAGCACGTTGTCCGCGCCGAGGGTGGTGCGGTGCTCGCCGAGCAGCGCCTGGCCGAGGAAGAAGGAGAGGAAGCTGGTCGCCAGGCCCACGACCAGGGCGAGCCCCCCGGCCACCGCGATCTTCGAGAAGAGGAAGGTCGCGCGCTGCGGCACGGCGGCCAGCGAGGTGCGGATCATGCCCGAGGAGTACTCGGTCCCCACCACCAGGACGCCGAAGACCACCATCGCCAGCTGGCCGAGGATCATCCCGGAGAAGCTGGCGAACGTCGGGTCGAAGGTGGCCCGCTCCACCTCGCTGAGATCGTCGAACGTCGACTTGAAGAGGGCGCACAGCGCCGCGCTCATCGCCACCGTGACGAGGAGGGCGCTCGCGAGCGTCCAGACGGTCGACGACACCGTCCGGATCTTGGTCCACTCGGACTGCAGGACCGCGGTTGCCGCTGCCATCGTTCAGGCTCCCTCGGAGGTCGTGCCCCACTGGGGGCCGGGCGCCGCGGCGCCGCTGTGTACGTCGGTGCCGTGCGCGTGGTACTCCACCGCGCCGGCCGTCATCTGCATGAACGCTTCTTCCAGGGAGGCGCGCTGGGAGCTCAGCTCGTGCAGCACCAGCCCGTTCTCCGCCGCCAGCTCGCCCAGCTTCTCGGTGGTCGCCCCGTCCACCTCGAGCGTCCCGTTGCCCGCCTCGATCACGACAAGACCGTTGGCGTGGAGCACGTCCCGCAGTCGTTCCTGCTGCGGGGAGCGCATCCGCACATAACTCCTGGAATTCTGCTGGATGAAATCCGCCATCGACGTGTCGGCCAGCAGTTTTCCCTGCCCGATCACGATCAAGTGATCGGCGGTCAGCGCCATTTCGCTCATCAGATGACTGGAAACGAAGATCGTCCGGCCCTCGGCCGCCAACGCCTTCATCAGATTGCGGATCCAGTGAATTCCCTCGGGGTCCAGACCATTGACGGGTTCGTCGAACATCAGGATCTCGGGATCACCGAGGAGCGCGGACGCGATGCCGAGCCGCTGGCCCATGCCGAGGGAGAAACCCTTCGACTTCTTCTTCGCGACCGGCGTCAGACCCACCAGGTCGAGCACCTCGCCCACCCGGCTCGCCGGGATGCGGTTCGACTGCGCCAGACACAGCAGGTTGTTGTACGCGGAGCGGCCGCCGTGCATCGCCTTGGCGTCGAGCAGCGCCCCGATGTACTTCAGCGGCTCGGCCAGGTCCCGGTAGTGCTTGCCGTCGATCCGGACCGTCCCGCTCGTCGGGTTGTCCAGGTCCAGCATCATCCGCATCGTCGTCGACTTGCCCGCCCCGTTCGGCCCGAGGAAGCCGGTGACCACGCCGGGGCGGACCTGGAAGGAGAGATGGTCGACCGCGGTCTTCGTCCCGTACCTCTTCGTCAGGCCCTCAAGCTCGATCATGCGCACCAACCTACGGGCACGCAAAACCCCCCGCCACCGGAATGACGGGGGGGAGCGTCGTACTCGTTACCGGGACTGCTGGGCCGGGACGCCGGCCGTGCGCTCGTCGTCGATCGGCGAGCCGGCCGCGGCCACCGCGGCACCGGTCAGCGTCGCCAGCATCTCGCGGACGTTGGTCAGCTGCGCGTTGATGGAGTCGCGGCGGTTCGTCAGCGCCGCGAGCTCGCGCTCCGATTCCGAACGGATCCGGTCGGCCTTGGCGTTCGCGTCGGCCACGATGTCCTCGGCCTGGCGCTGCGCGGTCTCCACCGTCTGACGGGCCCGGCGCTCCGCGTCCGTGCGCAGCTTCTCGGCCTCCAGGCGGAGCTGCTCGGCGCGGTGCTCGATCTCCGCGAGGCGCTTCTCGGCCTTGGCCTGACGCGAGGCCAGGTCCCGCTCCGACTGCTCGCGGCGCTTCGCCAGGTTCGTCTCGAAGTCCGCGGCGGCCTGGGCGGCCTTGGCGCGGGTCTCCTCGAAGAGGGCGTCCGCCTCCTCGCGCTTCGACTGCGCGTCCTTCTGCGCCTCGGCACGCAGCGAGTTGGCCTCGCCCTGCGCCTTCTCGACGATCCGGACGCCCTCGTCCTCGGCCTTCGCCTTGCGCTCGGCCGCGAAGGACTCCGCGTCGTTGCGCACCTGCTGGGCGGCCGACTCGGCGAGCTCGCGGTGCTGCTCGGCGGCGCGACGGGCCTCCTCACGCAGGTCCTTCGCCTCCTCCTCGGCGAGCCGGAGGATCTTCTCGACCCGGGCGCCGAGTCCCGCGTACGACGGCTCGGCGTCGGTGACCTGCGCCTGGGCGTTCTGCGTCTCGAGGTGGAGCTCCTCGATGCGCTTCTCCAGGGAGGTGATGCGGGACAGGGCGCTGTCGCGGTCGGCCACGAGCTTGGTAATGCGGTCGTCCACCTGACCGCGGTCGTAACCGCGCCGCACGAGCTCGAAGCCGAAGGGGGAGGAAGTGTCGCTCATGGGGTTCCTGTCGAATGAGACCGGTGAGGTGTTAGAGGGAATCCTAGGGGCCGAAGCGGCGTGTCATCGAGCGTATGCCCGTTTGATCTGGAGAATGTCCAGCCTTTTGAGTGGCTAGCCGTCCTGGGACTTGCCACCCGTACGAGTGGACCCCGCCGACGCACCCGCCTTGACCCCGTCCTTTCCGGAGGACGGCGTCTCGAAAGACTCCAACGCCTCCAGGACGTCCTGGACACGGGAGATCTCCGCATTGATGTCCTTGCGACGCCGTGTCAGCAGCTCCAGCTCGCGCTGACCCTCCGCGACGGTCTTCTCGGCCTCGGCCGCGGCCTCCGCGCGGATCCGCTCCGCCTCCGCCTTGATGGCCTCGGCCTCCGCGATCAGCGAGGCCTTCTTCTGCTCGGCCTCCTTCAGGAGCGTGTCCGCCTTGCGGACCGCCGCGATGCGGACCTTGCTCGCCTCCGAACTCGCCTCGGAGACCAGCTCCTTCGCCTTCTCCTCCGCCTCGGCGCGCTGCTCCTCGGCCGCCTTCACCAGCTTGTCGACGCGCTCGCCGGCCGTCTTCATCTGCTCGGCCGTCTCGCGCCGCGCCCGCTCGTGCAGCTCCTCGATCTCGCCCTCGATCCGGCCCCGCAGCTCCTCGGCCCGCTCCCTTATGGCCGTCGCGTCGCTGCGCGCCCCGACCAGGAGCTCGTCCGCGTCCGTGCGGGCCTTCTCCACCAGCGAGTTGCCCTCGACGGTCGCCTCGGCCACGATCCGCTCGGCCTCCTTGCGGGCCGCGCCGACCATCGTGTCCGCCTGCGACTCGGCCTCCGTGGTGGCGCGCAGCGCCTCCTCCTGGGCCTTGGCGACGAGCTGGTCGGCCTGCTCGGCCGCGTCCGAACGCTTCCGCGCCCCGGCCTCGCGGGCCTCGTCGAGGGTCCGGTCGGCCTCCTCGCGGGCCTCCGCGCGCATCTGCTCGCCCGCGGCCGCCGCGTCGGCCTTCACCCGCTCCGACTCGGTACGGATCCGCTCGGCGTCCCGCAGGGCCTCGGCGATCGCCTCGGCGCCCTCGGCCCGCAGCCGCTCGGCCTCCTCCGCGGCCGCGGCGACCGTACGGCCGGCCTCGGCGCGGGCGTCGGCGCCGACCGAATCGGCCAGCTCGGACGCCTCGTTCACGATCCGCTCGGCCTCGGCGGTCGCCTCGCCGACGAGGGTGTCGGCCTGCTCGGCGGCGTCCGTGCGGCGCTTGTCGGCGGCCTTGCGGGCCTCGTCCAGGATCTGGTCGGCGTCGGCCAGCGCGGCATTGCGCAGGGCCTGCGCGTGCGCCTCGCCGTCGGCCTTGACCTGCTCGGCCTCCGCGCGCAGCCGCTGGGAGTCCTGCTCGGTCGTCTCGCGCAGCTCGGCTGCCTCGGCCGCGATCCGCTCGGCCTCGGCGGTCGCCTCGCCGATGAGGGTGTCGGCCTGCTCGGCGGCGTCCGTGCGGCGCTTGTCGGCGGCCTTGCGGGCCTCGTCGAGGACCAGCTCGCCCTCGGCGCGGGCCTCCGCCCGCAGCGCCTCGGCCTGCGCCTCGCCCTCGGCCTTGACCTGTTCGGCCTCGGCCCGCAGACGCGCGGCGTCCTGCTCGGCCGTCTCCATGAGCTCGACCGCCTCGGCGGTGAGCCGCTCGGCCTCGGCGGTCGCCTCGCCGATGAGGGTGTCGGCCTGCTCGGCGGCGTCCGTGCGGCGCTTGTCGGCGGCCTTGCGGGCCTCGTCGAGGACGTGCTCGCCCTCGGCGCGGGCCTCCGCCCGCAGCGCCTCGGCCTGCGCCTCGCCGTCCGCCTTGATCCGCTCCGCCTCGGCGCGCAGCGCGGCGGCCTCGGTGGTGAGTCGCTCGGCCTCCGCCGTCGCCTCGCCGATGAGGGTGTCGGCCTGCTCGGCCGCGTCCGCACGCCGCTTGTCCGCGGCCTGCCGGGCCTCGTCCAGGACCTGCTCCGCCTCGGCGCCGATACGCTCGGCCTCTGCACGCGCCTCGCCGACCGTCGCCTCGGCGCGCTCGGCGGCCTCCGAACGGATCCGGTTCGCGTCCTCCCGGGCGTCCGCCCGGGTGCGCGCCGCGTCCTGCTCGGCCGCGGCCAGCGAGTCCGTCGCCTCGGTCCGTACCCGCTGCGCGTACTCGGCGGTGTCCGCCCGCAGCTTCTCCGCCTCGGCGAGCGCGTCCGTGACCGTCCGCTCCGCCAGCGCCTTCGCGGCCTCCGACTCCTCCTGGGCACGCGCCCGCGTGCGGACGGCGTCCTCGGACGCCCGCTCCCGCTCCTCGTACGCGTCGGCGCGGACCCGGTCCGCCTCCTCCTGCGCCTCGGTCCGGGTCCGCTCGGCCGCGTGCTCCGCGGCGGAGCGCAGCCCGGCGATCTCCTCCTCGGCCTGCTCGCGCAGACCGGCCACCGAGTCCCGCACCTCCTGCGCGGTCTGTTCGGCGGCGGTGACCATCTCGGTCGCCCGCGCGTCCGCCTCCTCGACCAGGCGCTGCGCCTCGGCCTGCGCGTCCTCGACGCGCTTGCGGGCGGCGGCGAGGAGCTCCTCGGACTGCTCCCGGGCGTGCTCGCGCTCCCGGCCGGCCTCGGAACGGGCCGACTCCAAAGTCTCCTCGGCCTCCCGGCGGCGCCGGACGGCCTCCTCCTGCGCGGCGGCG
The DNA here is from genome assembly GCF_040295385.1 of Streptomyces sp. NPDC002825. Taxonomy (NCBI): domain Bacteria; kingdom Bacillati; phylum Actinomycetota; class Actinomycetes; order Kitasatosporales; family Streptomycetaceae; genus Streptomyces; species Streptomyces sp. NPDC002825. The sequence goes on along the minus strand of NZ_JBEOVH010000009.1, from coordinate 49,408 downwards.
AGCGCCTCGGCGGCCTCGGCGGCGACCCGCTCGGCGGCGGCGCCGGCCTCGGCCCGCATCCGGTCGGCGGCCTCCTGGGCCTCCGACTTCAGCCGCTCGGCCTCCTCGGACGCCTCCGTGCGCAGCCGTACCGCCGCGGACTCGGCCTCGCTACGGGTCGTGGACGCGTCCGCCGAGGCCTCGGCGCGCAGCCGCTCGGCCTCCTGCTCGGCCTGTTCCTGGAGCGTACGGATCCGCTCGGCGGCCTCCGTCCGCAGCCGCTCGGTCTCCTCGGCGGCCTCGCGCCGGATCCGCTCGCCCTCGGCCCGCGCGTCGCTGAGCTCCTCCCCGGCGGCCGCGACCTTCGCCTCGGCGTCGGTGTGCAGCCGGGTCAGCTCCTCGGCGGCCTCCGCGCGGCGCGCCTCCGCGGCGCGCTCGGCGTCCGCGCGCAGCCCGGCGGCGGCCTCCTCGGCCGCGGCCTTCACCGCGTCGGCCTGCTCCTCGGCCTCGGCGCGCAGCCGCTCGGCCTCGGCGCGGGTCCGCTCCAGGGTCTCCTCGGCCTGGGTGCGGAGCGTCTGGGCGCGCTCCATCGCCTCCGACTTGACCCGCTCGCTCTCGGCGCCGGCCTTGGTGCGCTGCTCCTCGGCGTCCGTACGGGCCTTGGTGAGGAGCTCCTCGGCGGTCCTGGCCGCCTCCTCGATCTGCTGGAGGGCCTCGCGGCGGGCCTCGGAGCGGATCCGCTCGCCCTCGTCGATGGCCTCGGCGCGCAGCTGCTCGGCCTCGCCGCGCAGCCGGCGGGCCTCCTCCTGGAGCTCGACCGTCTTGGCGCGGTACTCCTTGGTGTCGTCCTTCGCCGAGCCGAGCAGTTCGTCGGCCTGCTCGCCGGCCTCGGCCCGCAGCCGGTCCGCCTCGGTCTCGGCCTCGCGGCGGACCCGCTCGGCCTCCTCGGCGGCCTTGCGCGTGGTCTCGCGGGCGTCCTCGGAGGCCTTGGTGAGGATCTCCTCGGCGCTGCGGGCGGCCTTGGCGAGGGCGGCGGCGGAGTCCTCGGCGGCGGCCGTGACGGCCTTCTCGGAGGCCTCGGTGACGAGCTTCTCCGCCTGGGCGGTCGCCTCGCGGAGCTTCTCCTCGGCCTCGGCCTTGAGCGCCTCGGCCTCCTTGGTGGCCTCGCCGACGAGGCGGGCGATCTCCGTCTTGGCGGTGCGGGTGCGCTGCTCGTTGACCGACTCGGCGGAGGCCAGCTGCTTGGCGGCGGTCTCCTTGGCCTCGGTGAGGGCCTTCTCGGCCTCGGCGCGGGCGAGCCGGAGCTTCTCCTCGGCCTCCTGCAGGCGCTGTTCGGCGGCGCGGGAGAGCTCGGTGGCCTGGCGGCGGGCCTGGTCGGTCTCGGCGGCGGTGGTCGAGCGGAGCTGCTCGGCGTGGCTGGTGGCCTCCTGCGCCTGGCTGGAGGCGGCGGTCAGGAGGCGCTCGGCGTCCTTGCGGGCGCGCAGCAGTATCGCTTCGGCCTCGGCACGGGCGGACTCGGCCTCGGCGCCGACGCGGCGGCTGGTCTCCTCGGCGAGCCGGGTGGCCTCGGCGCGGGCGGTGGCGAGCGCCTGCTCGGCCTCCGCGCGGGACTCCTCCATCAGGCGGCGGGCCTGGGACTCCGTGCGGGCGCGCAGCTGTTCGGCCCAGGCGACGTTCTCGTTGACGTGCGCCTCGACGGTCTGGCGGCGCTCGTTGAGCTCCTGGTCGAGCTGCTGGCGGCGCTGGACGGCCTCGTTGTGCAGCTCGGCCTGGAGCCTGGCCTGGTGCTCGGCGTGCTCCTGGAGGATGCGCTGGGTCTGGGCGCGGGCCTCGCGCAGCTCGCGCTCGGCGTCCTGGCGGAGCTGCTCGGCCTGCGCCTGCGCGTTCCGCAGCAACTGCTCGGCCTGGTAGCCGATGTCGGCGCTGTCGTACGCGGGCCGGGACGCGATGGTGCGGCGCGCCTCGTGGAGCTTGGCGCGCAAGACCTCGACCTGGTAGCCCAGGTCCTCGGCATGCTGGACGGCCTTCTCGCGTTCGGTCTTCAGCCGGTCCATCTCGGCTTCGAACCTGGCGAGATGGTCGTCTTCAGCTCGGTGGCTCTCCTGGCGTTCGTAGCCCCGCACTGCGCGGTCCCATCCTTCCCCGAAGCTCTTCGAGCAGGGGAGACCCCAACCCTGGTCGCAACTCCTACGAGCACGCCCTCACGGCAGAGGACGGACCCCCGGGGAATCGTGGCAGATCGGACGACCCCGACATCCCGACTTCGGCGCCGCACGGAGGCGGCCCCGACCTGCCCCGGCCCGGAGCCGCCCACTCTACCGGGCCAGGAATCCGGAGGTCAGTGCTCCGCTGAGGAGTGGTCAGCGGACGGCTTGGCCGAGGTGACCAGTTCCGTGAGGACGCCGTGGCAGTCCTTGGGGTGGAGGAAGGTGATGCGGGAGCCCATGGAACCGATCCGCGGCTGGTCGTAGAGGACCCGGACGCCCTTCTCGCGGATGGCGGCGGCGTCACCGTCGACGTCCGCCGTGCCGAAGGCGATGTGGTGCACGCCCTCGCCGTTCTTGGCGAGCCACTTGCCCACCGCCGAGTCCTCCCTGGTCGGCTCCAGGAGCTGGAGGTAGGAGGCCCCGCCGTCGTCCGTGGCGTTGATCTTGAGCATGGCCTCGCGGACGCCCTGCTCCTCGTTGACCTCGGAGTGGAAGACCTCGAAACCGTACGTGGCACGGTAGAACTCGACGGTCTTGTCCAGGTCGAAACAGGCGATCCCGATGTGGTCGATACGCGTCAGCATGGATCCAGTGCACCGCCGGAAAGGTGGTTACGCAACGTGCGCGCGATCACACCATCGGCCCGGTGACCCGGCGCCGCACCGCTCAGTACATTGGCGGTAAACCCTCGTTCACTCCTCATCCCAAGGGGCCGTGCCTCATGTCTGGAACGACCGGTACCACCTCAGTGATCGTCGCGGGCGCCCGCACGCCCATGGGTCGCCTGCTCGGCTCGCTCAAGTCCTTCTCGGGCGCCGACCTCGGCGGCTTCGCCATCAAGGCCGCCCTGGACCGGGCCGGCATCGGCGGCGACCAGGTGCAGTACGTGATCATGGGCCAGGTGCTCCAGGCGGGCGCCGGGCAGATCCCCGCCCGCCAGGCCGCCGTCAAGGCCGGCATCCCGATGAACGTCCCCGCGCTCACCGTCAACAAGGTGTGTCTGTCGGGTCTCGACGCCATCGCGCTCGCCGACCAGCTGATCCGCGCCGGTGAGTTCGACATCGTCGTCGCCGGTGGCCAGGAGTCCATGACGAACGCCCCGCACCTGCTGCCGAAGTCCCGCGAGGGCTTCAAGTACGGCGCCATCGAGATGCTCGACGCCATGGCGTACGACGGTCTCACCGACTCCTTCGAGGGCATCGCCATGGGCGAGTCCACGGAGAAGCACAACACCCGCCTCGGCATCGGCCGCGAGGTGCAGGACGAGCTCGCCGCCCTCTCGCACCAGCGCGCCGCCGCCGCCCAGAAGAACGGCATCTTCGAGGCCGAGATCACCCCGGTCGAGATCCCGCAGCGCAAGGGCGAGCCGGTCGTCTTCTCCAAGGACGAGGGCATCCGCGCGGAGACCACCGTCGAGTCCCTCGGCAAGCTCCGCCCGGCCTTCGCCAAGGACGGCACCATCACCGCCGGCACCGCCTCGCAGATCTCCGACGGCGCCGCCGCCGTGGTCGTGATGAGCAAGGCCAAGGCGCAGGAGCTGGGCCTGGAGTGGATCGCCGAGATCGGCGCCCACGGCAACGTGGCCGGTCCGGACAACTCCCTCCAGTCGCAGCCGTCCAACGCGATCCTGCACGCCCTCAAGAAGGAGGGCCTGGACGTCGCCGACCTCGACCTGATCGAGATCAACGAGGCCTTCGCCGCCGTCTCGCACCAGTCCATGAAGGACCTCGGCGTCACCCCCGAAAAGGTGAACGTCAACGGCGGCGCCATCGCGCTCGGCCACCCGATCGGCATGTCCGGCGCCCGTCTGGTGCTGCACCTGGCCCTGGAGCTCAAGCGGCGCGGCGGCGGCGTCGGCGCGGCGGCCCTGTGCGGCGGCGGCGGCCAGGGCGACGCGCTCATCGTCAAGGTCCCCGGCAAGTAGTCCTTCGGTCAAGGAGCAGCGCACATGGTGGACGTCCCCGAACTCGTCGCCCAGGCTCGGGAGGGCAGGCCGCGGGCCGTGGCCCGGCTGATCTCGCTCGTGGAGGGGGCGTCCCCGCAGCTGCGCGAGGTGATGGCGGCGCTCGCGCCGCTCACCGGCGGCGCGTACGTGGTGGGCCTGACCGGCTCGCCGGGCGTGGGCAAGTCCACGTCGACGTCCGCGCTGGTCTCCGCGTACCGCAGGGCGGGCAAGCGGGTCGGCGTCCTGGCGGTCGACCCCTCCTCGCCGTTCAGCGGGGGTGCGCTCCTGGGCGACCGGGTCCGGATGTCGGAGCACGCCTCCGACCCGGGCGTCTACATCCGCTCCATGGCCACCCGCGGCCACCTGGGCGGCCTCGCCTGGTCCGCCCCGCAGGCCATCCGCGTGCTGGACGCGGCCGGCTGCGAGGTGATCCTCGTGGAGACCGTCGGCGTCGGGCAGTCGGAGGTGGAGATCGCCTCCCAGGCCGACACCTCGGTGGTGCTCCTCGCCCCGGGCATGGGTGACGGGATCCAGGCCGCCAAGGCGGGCATCCTGGAGATCGGCGACGTGTACGTGGTGAACAAGGCCGACCGGGACGGCGCGGACGCCACCGCCCGGGAGCTCAACCACATGCTGGGCCTCGGCGAGGCGCGGGCCGCGGGCGACTGGCGGCCGCCGATCGTCAAGACGGTCGCGGCGCGCGCCGAGGGCATCGACGAGGTCGTGGAGGCGCTGGAGAAGCACCGCGCCTGGATGGAGGAGCACGGGGTCCTGGCGGAGCGTCGCCGGGCCCGGGCCGCGCGCGAGGTGGAGACCATCGCGGTCACCGCCCTGCGCGAGCGCATCGGCGACCTGCACGGCGACCGGCGTCTCGACGCCCTCGCCGAGCGGATCGTGGCGGGCGCCCTCGACCCGTACGCGGCCGCCGACGAGCTGGTGGCGAGCCTGACCGGAAACTGATCCCCGGTACGGACGCCAAGGGCCCCTCCGGTCACCGGAGGGGCCCTTGGCATCTGTGTCAGGTCACGGTTTGCCGCGTCGGCCGCGGAGCTGCTCGGCGATCGGCTTCAGGGACTCGTGGAGGTCGTCGAGGGCCTCGCCGCTGAGCTGGTCGATGAAGTGCCTGCGCACCGACTCGACGTGGTGCGGGGCGACCTTGCGCATGGTCTCCATGCCGTCGTCGGTGAGGACGGCGTAGAGCCCGCGCCGGTCGGACTCGCAGTTCTCGCGGCGTACGAGACCGGCGTTCTCCATGCGGGTGATCTGGTGCGAGAGCCGGCTCTTCGACTGGAGGGTGGCCGCGGCGAGGTCGCTCATGCGCAGCCGCCGATCCGCCGACTCCGAGAGGTTCACCAGGATCTCGTAGTCGTTCATCGTCAGGCCGAAGGGCTGGAGGTCCCGCTCCAGCTGGTACGTCAGCATTCTCTGGACGTCCAGGAACGTGCGCCAGGCGCACTGCTCGCCGTCGGTGAGCCAGGGGGTGGCCGTCTCGGTCTCCATATATGGATTCTACCTAAGAAGTTGAATACTTGACGAAGTCGGGGGGTGTGACGCCGGGCACCGCGTCGGGCATCCGGGCCTCGGCACCGGCGCAGACGTTCGAGGACGTCACACTCCGCAGACTACCGGCTACAGGCCGAAGCGACGCTGGAGGTCACCGAGCTGGCCGGGAAGGCGCGGTACCGAACCCAGCGGCCCCTGGCCGGAACCCGGCACCCCGTGACCGCCCGGCACGCCCGCCTGCGCCGGCGGCGCGCCGATCGCCCGCTCGGGCATCAGCAGCTCCGTCGACTGGAGCAGTACCGTACCCGCGCCGACGAACTCGAACTGGTGCTCCTCGCCCGAGGTGCCGCCGATCCCCGTCAGCGCGCGGACGCCGCCCATCACGCCCGTCATGTACCCGTGGTCGTAATGGTGACAGGGCGAGGGGCAGTCCGCCCAGCCGACGAGCGCCTGCGGGTCCACCCGCATGGGCGGCTCCATGAACACCACCGGCCCGTTCGACGCGGCCACGAACTTGCCCGTGCCGATCAGCGTCACGAAGCCCGGCACGATCGACTGCTTCAGCGCCAGGGACGGCTGGTAGGCCAGCAGGTTCCCCGAGCGGATCGTCAGATTGCCCTCGTCCAGGTCGTACGAGTTGACGTCGAAGGCCCGGTCCGCGAGCAGCATCTTCCCGCTGCCCTCCGCGACCACCCAGTCGCTCGCGTGCAGCGGCGAGTGGAAGGACGTCCGCACCAGCCGGTCGAACCGGCCGTGCCCGATGCCGTTGAACTCGATCCGCCCGTAGTAGGCGATCATCTTCCCCTTCTGCAGGAACCACTGGGAGCCCTTGAGCTCCACGCAGAAGGTGTACGGATTGACGTTGTCGTCCGACGGCAGGGTCATCGGATCGTGGATCACGGGACCGGTCACAGCTTTTCCTCCGAGGCCTGCACGTACACCACACCGTTGCCGCTCAGCTCCAGCTGGAACGCCTCGCCCGAGCCGCGCCCCACCATGTCGCGCCAGCCGAGCGCCGTGGACAGCTTGTTCCGCACGTCGCCGGAGTGCGCCACGTACGCCTGCGGGTCGACGTGCACCGGACCGCCCGGCGTGATCGGCAGCTGGATGACACCGCCGTGCGCCATGACGGCCACCGAGCCGTGGCCCTTGAGGGTCGTGGTGAACAGGCCCTGGCCGGTCACCTGGCCGCGGACCATGCCCATGACCCCGCCCTGCGAGCCCATGAACATGGTGCCCTGCTCCAGGGTCCCGTCGAAGGCGAGCAGCCGGTCGGCCTCCACGTACAGCGTGTCGCCCGTCAGCGTGATCACCTGGATGTGGTGCCCGCCGTGCCCGAACATCACCGTGCCGTTGCCCTCGACCGTCATCAGCGGCGTCGCCTCGCCCGCCACCCGGCGGCCGATCATCGACATCAGGCCGCCCTGGCCGCCCGCCATGTTCGGCGTGAAACTGACGTCGCCGCGGTACGCGAGCATCGCGCCGCGCTGGCTGAACATCCGCTGCCCGGGGACGACGGTCGCCTCGACCATCTTCGAGTTGATCTCGCGGAACGGCATCAGACATCGCCCCCGATCGTGTTCCGCTCGCTCGGCTGGACGTACACGAGCCCGTCGCCCTCGAAGCGGATCTGGAAGGCCTCGCCGCCGCCCTCGCCCATGAGGGTGCGGAAGGTCACCCCGGACTGGAAGTGCTGCTGGAGGTTGCCCTGGTGGGCGATGTACGCGCCGGGGTCGACCTGCAGCGGGTACTGCGGGGTCACCCGCAGCACCACCGCCGGACCGTCCGACATGATCGCCGCCTGGCCGGTGCCCTCGACGGTCGTCGTGAAGAGGCCGTTGCCGGTGGCGCCGCCGCGCAGGCCCGTGAAGGTGGTGCCCGTGCGCAGGCCCGCGTCGGTGCAGAGGAGATTGCTCGCCTCCACCCAGAGCTTGTCGCCGTGCAGGGACACGAGGTTGATCTCGGAGGCGCGGTCGGCGAACCAGCAGGTCCCCTGGCCGCGGACCTCCATCACCTCCATCTGCTCACCCGTGAGCCGGCGGGTCACCATGCCGCGCAGGCCCTCACCGCCACCGCTCATCTTCTTGAACGCCATCTGGCCGTCGTAGGCGACCATCGAGCCGTTCTTCGCCTTGACGGCGTCGCCGGACATGGAGACGGCGAGCACTTTGCTGCCTTGGAGTCGGAACGTTGCCACCCGAGGAAGGTACTGGGCCCCCGGCTAAAGAGACAGCAAAGTCGGCGTGCACAATGGACGGGCCCTTGTGCATCCGTTCACAAGATCGAACGAAGGTGACCCCCTCCGTGGACATCAAGACCGCTTCCTCCCTCCACCGGCTCCGGCTCGTCTCCGCGCCGGAGGCCGTGTCGTTCCTGCTCCTGCTGGTCTGCTCGGTGCTCAAGCGGACGACGGACTTCAACGCGGTGCCGGTCATGGGCGCGATCCACGGCATCCTCTTCATCCTGTACGTCCTCTTCTGGCTGGACGCCTGGAACCGCACCAAGTGGAGCTTCGGAACGGCCGCCCTCTACTTCGTCCTCTCGGTGCTGCCCTTCGGCGGCTTCTATGCCGAGCGGAAGCTGAAGCGCGAGGCCGAGGACGCGGTCATCGCCTCCCGCGCCCGCGCGGAGCAGGCGGTGAAGGCGTGATCGTCGCGTTCTCCGTGACCCCCCTCGGTGTGGGGGAGGAGGTCGGCGAGTACGTCGCCGACGCGGTCCGAGTGGTCCGTGAGTCCGGACTCCCGAACCGGACCGATGCCATGTTCACGTCGATCGAGGGCGAGTGGGACGAGGTGATGGACGTCGTGAAGCGTGCGGTCGCCGCCGTCGAGGCGCGCGCGCCTCGTGTCTCGGTCGTCCTGAAGGCGGACATCCGTCCTGGTGTGACGGACGGCCTGACCGCCAAGGTCGAGACGGTGGAGCGCCACCTCGGCGCCTGACCTGGCATCCCCGTAGCCCCTGGCCCCTTCCGTAGGGCCGGGGGCTTCTTCGTGCCTCCGGTTGAGCGACTGCTCAAAATCGGCTACCTTCCCTCCCGAGGCAGTTTTGAGCAGTCGCTCAAAATGCCGGATGAGCTGGGGGAACAGCCATGGGCCTCTACATCGAGACACGCGTGCGCGCGGATCTGGAGACGCTCTGGGAACGCACGCAGGAACCCGACCGCCACCAGCGGTGGGACCTGCGGTTCACGGAGATCTCCTACCTCCCGCGCGCCGAGGGCGAGCCCCAGCACTTCCGCTACGCGACCCGCGTCCTGCCCTTCCTGGCCGTCGCCGGCACCGGTGTCTCCGCGGGGGAGCGCCACCGGGCCGGCGGCGACCGGGTCTCCGCCCTCCGGTTCGCCTCGCCGCACCCGCTCTCGCTCCTCGCCGAGGGCAGCGGGTACTGGCGGTACGTGCCCGCCCCGGACGGCATCCGCTTCCTGACCGGCTACGACTACCGGCCCCGCTGGGGCCGTCCCGGCCGGATCGCCGACCGGCTCGTGCTCCGGCCCCTCATGGGCTGGGCCACCGCCTGGTCCTTCGACCGGCTGCGGCTCTGGTGCGAGTACGGGATCACCCCCGAGCGCTCCCGCGACCGCTGGCTCCTCGAACTCGCCGCCCGGATCCTGCTCGTGGCCGTGCCGTGGACCGCCGCCGCCCTGCCGCTGGGACTCGTGTCGCTCGCCGCCCTCCCGCTCACCGTCCTCGGGCTCGCCGTCGCCGTCCTCGTCCCGCCCTCGCCGCGCACCCCCGCCGCCCGGCGCTGTCTGCGCACCCCGCCCGCCCGCCACCGGGAGCCCCGGCTCCTCGCCACCCTGGAGCAGCCGTGACCTCGATCTTCCGCACCGCCATGGGGGACGCCGAGTTCGAGCGGCTCCACCCCGAGCTCCAGCGGCGCTTCTCCGTCGGCCTCGCGAGCGGCGAGATGTGCGTCGGCCGGGGCGTCATGGACCGCATCTGGCACGGCCGGGCCTTCGTGAAGCCCTTCCTCGCGCTCGGCGGGCTGCGGAACATCCTGCTGCCCCGCACCGGCCGCGACGTCCCCTTCACCATCGAGAACGTCCCCTACACCGACTCGTACGGGCGGGAGACCGTCACCTTCGTCCGCACCTTCGCCCTGCCCGGCGGCCCCCGACGCTTCGACGCCACCATGGTCCACAGCCCCGAGCGGAACTGCGTCCTCGACTACCTCGGCACCCACCAGCACCTCGCCAGCGATCTGCACCCGACCGCACAGCCCGACGGCTCGCTCCTCATCACCTCCGGCGAGCACCGCTTCCGCGAGGGCGCGCTCGACGTCCGCGTCCCCGAACTCGTGGGCGGCCGGGCCGAGGTCCGCGAGTCCTTCGACGAGCGCACCGGCCGCTTCCGCATCGACGTCCGGGTGGTCAACCGCCACTTCGGGCCGCTCTTCGGCTACCGGGGGTCCTTCACCGCCGACTACGCCGACGTAGGCTCCCGGGGGGTGCGCGCCGGGCTGCGCCCGGTGCGCGAGGAGGTACGGGCATGAGCGGGCGGACCGCGGAGGGCGCCAAGGTCCCCAAGGCCGCGGCGCAGGACGCGCGGAGCCAGGAGACCCGCGAGAAGCTGCTCGACGGCGCCCTGCGCACCCTCGTCGAGCAGGGCATCGCCAAGGCCTCCGCGCGCGCGATCGCGACCACCGCCGGGGTCAACCAGGCCCTCGTCTTCTACCACTTCGGCTCCGTCGACGAGCTGCTCTCCGCCGCCTGCCGGCACGGCGCCGAGCAGCGGGTGGCCCGCCACCGGGAGCGGCTGCGCTCCGTCTCCAGCCTCTCCGAGCTGCTCGCCTTCGGGCGCGAGATGCACACCGAGGAGCGGGACGCCGGCCATGTCGCCGTCCTCGGGCAGCTGCTCGCCGGCGCCCAGACCCACCCCCGGCTCGCCCCGGCCACGGCCGCCGGGCTCGACCTGTGGATCGCCGAGATCGAGCAGGTCCTCGTCCGCGTCCTCGCCGGGACCCCGCTCGCCGAGTTCACCGACCCCGCCGGCCTCGCCCGCGCGGTCGCCGCCTCCTTCGTCGGCCTGGAACTCTACGAAGGGGTCGACCCCGCGGGCGCGGAGGCCGCGCTCACGGCCCTGGAGCAGCTCGGCGCCCTGATGACCGCGGTCGAGGAGCTGAACCCGGTGGCGCGGAAGGCCGTCACGTACACGCTGCGGCGCCGGCTCGAGCCCTGAGGCTCAGCCCGGGTCGGGCTGCGACAGCGCGATGCCCAGCGGCGTCCGCTCGTACAGCACCTGGTGGCCGTACCGGCGCGAGGTCAGCAGCCCCGCGTCCCGCAGCACCGTCAGATGCGAGGAGACCGACGAGGGCGCCCGGCCGAGGAGATGCGCCAGCGCCGTCGTCCCCATCGGCTCCGCCAGGGCGCACAGCACGTTCGCCCGCACCGGGCCGAGCAGCCGGGCCAGCGCCTCCGGGGTGCGGTTCCCGGCCTCCGTCCACAGGCCGCCGATCCCGCGGACCGGATAGACCACCGTCGGCTGCCACGGCGGATCGAAGCCGCTCACCACGTCCGGCCAGGTGAACACCGAGGGCATCAGGACCAGGCCCTGCCCGTCCAGCGGCCGGTCGTGCTCCCCGGGGTAGTCCACCCGGAGCGTGGCCGTCTCCGCCGCCCAGTCGAAGGCCGGATGCAGCTCGCCCAGGAGCCGTTCGAGCCCGCCCTCCGCGAGCCGCCGCGAGTGGTACGCCACGTCCGCCTCCAGGAGTGCGCGCAGCCGGGGCCACTCGGGCGCGACCAGCGCCTCCCAGGCGGCCTGCAGCAGATCGGCGAGCCGGTCCACCGCCCCGGCGGGATCGGCGAGCATCCGGCGCCCCTCCGCCGTGTCCGCCGCGCCCGGCGTCTCGGCGAGCGCCCGCCGGAAGTCGTCCAGGGCGAGCGCCGGGTCGGTCTCCCGTACGGCCGCGATCTCCTCCTCGACGGAGGCGGCGGGGCGGAGCGGCGGCGGATAGAGGAAGTCCGGGCTGTGCCCGCGCAGCGGCATCAGGAGCTGGAGCGGCGCGAGGTCGACCCCGCGGGCGGCGCCCGCGATGCGCCGCATCCAGGGCAGGTGGTAGCCCTGCTTCGCGGGCCGCGCGAGGACCCGCACGGCGGAGTGCGTCTCCCAGAGCGGCGAGATCGCGAACCGGATCCGCAGCGGGTCGGCCTCGCCGAAGCGCAGGTGGTACGGCACGGGGCCTCCGGGGGACGCGGCAGAACATTCGTCTGGAGCCGAAAGTCTAGGGCCGGGGCCCCCGGCGCGGCAGGCTGCGCCCATGCCCGAGAACGACCTTCGGACGCCGACACCGGCGGCCGCGCACCGCCCTGCCCGCGCCTTCCCCGCCACCGCCCCCGCCCCGCCCACCGACCGACCCGCGCCCCCGGCCGTCGCCCCGCCCCCGGTCGGCGACTCGGCTCCAGCCGCAGCCGCAGCCGCAGCCGCAGCCGCAGCCCCCGCCCCGCCCACCGACCGACCCGCGCCCCCGGCCGTCGCCCCGCCCCCGGTCGGCGACTCGGCTCCAGCCGCAGCCGCAGCTCCCGCCCGCGATTCGGGCCCGGTCGGCCAGGGCGCCTCAGGCCCCGCCGGCTCCGCGCCCGCGCTCGCGTCCTCCGGCTACCGGGCCGTCTTCGCCGTTCGCGAGTTCCGGTTCGTGTTCGTGGCGCATCTGTTCTCGTTGCTCGGGATCGTCGTCAGCGAGCTCGCGCTCACCGTGCTCGTGTACGACATGACCCGCTCGCCGCTGCTCTCCTCGCTCACCTTCGCGCTCGGGTTCCTGCCGTACCTCCTCGGCGGCACCCTCCTCGCCGGGCTCGCCGACCGGCTTCCGCCCCGCCGGATCCTCGTCGTCTGCGACCTCGTCTGCGCCGGCTGCGTCGCGCTCATGACCGCGCCCGCCACCCCCGTCGCCGCGCTGCTCGCGCTGCGCTGCGCCATCGCCGTCGTCTCGCCCGTCTTCCAGGGCACCCGCATGGCGACCCTCGCCGACATCCTCGGCGAGGGCGACCTCTTCGTGCTCGGGCGCTCGCTGCTGCGGATCGTGTCGCAGAGCGCCCTGCTCACCGGCTTCGCCGCGGGCGGCCTCCTCCTCACCGTCGTCCCGCCCCGCGGCGCCCTCGCCGTGACCACCGCCACCTTCCTCGTCTCCGCGCTCCTGCTGCGGATCGGCACGGCCCGCCGGCCGGCCAGGGCGGGCGGCGGGACGGGCGGGCTCTCCGGGACCCGGGCCGTGCTGCGGAACCGGCGGGTGCGGGCCCTGATGCTGATGTTCTGGGTGCCGCCGCTCTTCGCCGTCGTCCCCGAGGCCCTCGCCGCCCCCTACGCCGACGAGATCGGCGTCTCCACGGCCGCCCTCGGCCTCCTCATGTGCGCGCTGCCCGTCGGGACGATCGCGGGGGAGCTCTTCGCCGGATCGTTCCTCTCCGCCGCGACCCGCTCCCGGATCGTGCTGCCGCTCGCCGTCGCCGGCGTCCTGCCGTACCTCCTCTACGGCCCCCGGCCCGGCGTCGCCCTCGCGGCCGTCGCCCTCTTCCTGGCCGGCGCCACCGGCGCGTACACCCTCGGCCTCGACGCCTGGTTCGTCGAAGCGGTGCCCGAGGAGCAGCGGGGAAGGGCCATGACCCTGATGTCGGCGGGCATGATGACCGTCCAGGGCGTCGGCATGGCGGGGGCCGGTGTCGCCGCCGAGTTCGCCCCCGTCCACACGGTCGTGGCCGGTACCGGCGTCGTCGGCACCCTCTGCCTGCTCGCCGCCGCCGTGGAGCTGCGGGCGACCGGAGGCGGCGGTCCGCGCGGCGACCGGGCCGGCGACCGAAAGGCGAGACGGGGCTGACCGGCATATGACCAGTCGGTATGGTCGACGGGTGCCGAAGCCGCTCAGTCTCCCCTTCGACCCCATCGCCCGAGCCGACGAACTCTGGCAGAAGCGCTGGGGCCCGGTCCCCTCGATGGCCGCGATCACCTCGATCATGCGCGCCCACCAGATCCTCCTCGCGGAGGTCGACGCCGTGGTCAAGCCGTACGGGCTGACCTTCGCGCGGTACGAGGCGCTGGTCCTGCTCACCTTCTCCAAGGCCGGCGAGCTGCCGATGTCGAAGATCGGCGAGCGGTTGATGGTCCACCCCACGTCCGTGACGAACACGGTGGACCGGCTGGTGAAGTCCGGTCTCGTCGACAAGCGCCCCAACCCCAACGACGGGCGCGGGACCCTCGCCTCCATCACCGCGAAGGGCCGTGAGGTCGTCGAGGCAGCGACCCGCGACCTGATGGAGATGGACTTCGGGCTCGGCGCGTACGACGCCGAGGAGTGCGCCGAGATCTTCGCCCTCCTGCGCCCCCTCCGGGTCGCCGCGCACGACTTCGACGAGGGCTGACCCCCCGCGAAGATCGCCCGGAACGTGCCGTTACGCTCGACGGCATGAAATCCAGCGTGCTGACCCGCTACCGCGTCATGGCGTACGTGACCGCGGTCATGCTCCTCATCCTGTGCGCGTGCATGGTCGCCAAGTACGGCTTCGGCGTCGGCGAGGACCTGACCTTCGCGGTCTCCCAGCTCCACGGCGTCCTCTACATCATCTACCTGATCTTCGCCTTCGACCTGGGCTCCAAGGCCAAGTGGCCGTTCGGCAAGCTCCTGTGGGTGCTGGTCTCCGGCACCATCCCGACCGCCGCGTTCTTCGTCGAGCGCAAGGTCGTCGCCGAGACGCTTCCGCTGGTCAGCGGCGCGCAGACGGCCCCGGCCAACGCCTGAGCAGTCACCCCCGCACTGATGTGCGGGGGTTTGCCATCGACATTTACTAGGACGTCCTAGTAAATTCGAAGCATGGACGCTGACGCCATCGAGGAAGGCCGCCGTCGCTGGCAGGCCCGTTACGACAAGGCCCGCAAGCGGGACGCCGACTTCACCACGCTCTCCGGCGACGCCGTCGAGCCGGTCTACGGGCCCCGGCCCGGCGACACCTACGAGGGGTTCGAGCGCATCGGCTGGCCCGGTGAGTACCCCTTCACCCGGGGACTCCACCCGACCGGCTACCGGGGCCGGACCTGGACCATCCGCCAGTTCGCCGGCTTCGGCAACGCCGAGCAGACGAACGAGCGCTACAAGATGATCCTGGCCGCCGGCGGCGGCGGCCTCTCCGTCGCCTTCGACATGCCGACCCTCATGGGCCGCGACTCCGACGACCCCCGCTCCCTCGGCGAGGTCGGCCACTGCGGTGTCGCCATCGACTCCGCCGCCGACATGGAGGTCCTCTTCAAGGACATCCCGCTCGGCGACGTCACGACGTCCATGACGATCTCCGGTCCCGCCGTCCCGGTCTTCTGCATGTACCTCGTCGCCGCCGAGCGCCAGGGCGTCGACCCGGGCGTCCTCAACGGCACGCTCCAGACCGACATCTTCAAGGAGTACATCGCGCAGAAGGAGTGGCTCTTCGAGCCCGAGCCCCATCTGCGCCTCATCGGCGACCTGATGGAGCACTGCGCGGCGAACATCCCCGCGTACAAGCCGCTGTCGGTCTCCGGCTACCACATCCGCGAGGCCGGCGCGACGGCCGCGCAGGAGCTCGCGTACACCCTCGCCGACGGCTTCGGCTACGTGGAGCTCGGCCTCTCCCGCGGCCTCGACGTCGACGTCTTCGCCCCCGGCCTCTCCTTCTTCTTCGACGCGCACCTCGACTTCTTCGAGGAGATCGCCAAGTTCCGCGCCGCCCGCCGGATCTGGGCCCGCTGGATGAAGGAGGTCTACGGCGCCAAGACCGACAAGGCCCAGTGGCTCCGCTTCCACACCCAGACCGCCGGTGTCTCCCTCACCGCCCAGCAGCCGTACAACAACGTCGTGCGCACCGCGGTCGAGGCCCTCTCCGCCGTCCTCGGCGGCACCAACTCCCTCCACACCAACGCGCTCGACGAGACCCTCGCGCTCCCCAGCGAGCAGGCCGCCGAGATCGCGCTGCGCACCCAGCAGGTGCTGATGGAGGAGACCGGCGTCGCCAACGTCGCCGACCCGCTGGGCGGTTCCTGGTACGTCGAGCAGCTCACCGACCGCATCGAGGCCGACGCCGAGAAGATCTTCGACCAGATCAAGGAGCGCGGCCGCCGCGCCCACCCGGACGGGCAGCACCCCATCGGCCCGATCACCTCCGGCATCCTGCGCGGCATCGAGGACGGCTGGTTCACCGGCGAGATCGCCGAGTCCGCCTTCCAGTACCAGCGGTCCCTGGAGAAGGGCGACAAGCGGGTCGTCGGCGTCAACGTCCACCACGGCTCCGTCACCGGCGACCTGGAGATCCTGCGCGTCAGCCACGAGGTCGAGTGGGAGCAGGTCCGCGTCCTCGGCGAGCGCAAGGGACGCCGTGACGACGCCAAGGTCCGCGCCTCCATCGACGCGATGCTGGCCGCCGCCCGCGACGGCTCGAACATGATCGCCCCGATGCTGGAGGCCGTCCGAGCCGAGGCCACCCTCGGCGAGATCTGCGACGCCCTGCGCGACGAGTGGGGCGTCTACACGGAGCCCCCGGGCTTCTAGACCCCGCAGACGGCAGGGGCGGTACGGGAACTCCCGTACCGCCCCTGCCGCACGAGGTGACTCACTTCGCGGCCGTGCCGAGGACCTTCGTCGGGGTGATCCGGACGACCACCCGCACCTCCTCCGGCGGCAGCTCCCGGTACTCCTGCCCGGCGCCCTCGCCCTCGTACTGCTCGGCGAGCGCCACGGCCAGCGCCCGGCCGGCGTCCTCGGTGACCGTCGCCGTGCCCCGTATCTCCGCGTAGCGCAGGGGGTCGTGGCGGTCGTGGACGGTGAGGCTGACACGGGCGTCTGCCCGGATGTTCTTGATCTTGCGGCGGCCGTCCTGGCTGGAGATCAGGAGGTCGTCGCCCTCGCGGCCGACCCACACGACCGAGGTCTGCGGGGAGCCGTCGGGCTGGATCGTGGCCAGCACGGCCGGGTTGACGTCGTCGAGCAGCGCGCGGACGGAGTCCGACAGGTGATTCGTCACGGACGCCACGGTAGGGGGCGGCAGGTGGACCGCGCCCGCCCTTTTCAGCCCGCTGCCGCCGCGGCGCCCAGGCCGCCCATCAGGAGCGCCGCGAGGCGGCCCGCCCAGGGGCCGTCGACCGGCTCGGCGCTGACCAGCGCCCGGTGCACGACCGCGCCAGCGACGACGTCGAAGATCAGGTCGTCGGTGGCGTCCACGGCCACGGGGTCGAGGTGGTGCGGCAGTTCGCCGCGCTGCTGCGCCCGCTCGCGGCCCGCCAGGACCAGCCGCTTCTGCCGGTCGACTATGGAGGTTCGGATGCGCTCGCGCAGCGGCTCGTCCCGGGTCGACTCCGCGACCACCGCCATCAGGGCCGTCTTCGTCTCGGGCCGTTCGAGGAGCGCCGCGAACTGCAGCACCACATGCTCGATGTCGGCCTGGAGGGAACCCAGGTCGGGCAGTTCGAGTTCGTCGAAGAGGACGGCGACGGCGTCCACGACGAGCTCGTTCTTGTTGGCCCAGCGGCGGTAGAGCGTCGTCTTCGCAACCCCGGCGCGGCCGGCCACGTCCCCCATCGTGAGCTTGGACCAGCCCAGGTCGACCAGGGCCGCCCGAGTGGCCTCCAGGATGGCCGTGTCGGCCTCGATGGAGCGGGGGCGCCCGGTACGGCCGTTGCGGGGGTTCGTGCGCTTACACATGGAAAGGGACCATACCCGCCGGTAGGTATACCGCCAGGGGTCGGTGATGTGAGGCAGTTCACCGTGCGGATCGGGCTCGCGCCCTCCCGTCGGATCCTTCCCCGGAGTTACGCTACGACCTGTAGCGAAAGGCATTGAGCGGCCTGAGCGACAACCAACACAGTGCCGGGTGGGGACCCGGCGCGAAAGACGGCACCGGATGGGGATCCGGCGCCACGAAGACGAAGAACCGTGTCGTCCACGCGTCTCGCACACCGGCGGGAGATGCGCGGACGGCACGGTTCAGCCATGGCTTACCGGTTACGCGCGCGGAAGGGGGAGGATGTATCCATGCAGCCCCGAAACATGTCCATGAGCGGCGTCGTCGACCTCGCCGCGGTGAAGGCGGCCGGAGAGGCCAAGGCGAAGGCGGAGCAGGTGCGCGCCGAAGCCGCCCGGCAGGGCGGTTCCGCCGCCGTGCCCCCGTCGGCCCTGGTGATCGACGTCGACGAGGCCGGCTTCGAGCGTGAGGTGCTCCAGCGCTCGGCCGAGGTCCCGGTCGTCCTCGACTTCTGGGCCGAGTGGTGCGAGCCGTGCAAGCAGCTCGGCCCCCTCCTGGAGCGTCTGGCCGTCGAGTACAACGGCCGCTTCCTGCTCGCGAAGATCGACGTCGACGCCAACCAGATGCTGATGCAGCAGTTCGGCATCCAGGGAATTCCGGCCGTTTTCGCGGTGGTCGCCGGTCAGGCGCTGCCGCTGTTCCAGGGTGCGGTGCCCGAGGGCCAGATCCGGGAGACCCTCGACGAGCTGATCCGCATCGGCGAGGAGCGCTTCGGCCTCACCGGCATCACCGTGGACGCGGACGCCGACGGCTCGGCCCCCGCCGCGCGGCAGGCCGGTCCGTACGACGCCCTCCTCGAAGCGGCCATGTCCGCCCTCGACGCGGGCGACCTGGCCGGCGCCGTCCAGGCGTACAAGAACGTGCTCGCCGACGACCCGGCCCACCCGGAGGCGAAGCTCGGCCTCGCGCAGGCCGAACTGCTCACCCGGGTGCGGGACCTGGACCCCGGCGTCGTCCGGAAGAACGCGGCGGACAACCCGGCCGACGTGGATGCGCAGATCGCCGCCGCCGACCTCGATCTGGTGGGCGGTCACGTGCAGGACGCCTTCGGGCGTCTCGTGGAGACCGTGCGCCGCACGGCGGGCGAGGACCGGAACGCGGCGCGGCTGCGTCTCCTGGAGCTGTTCGAGGTGATCGGAGCCGAGGACCCGCGCGTGACGGCGGCCCGGCAGGCCCTCGCCCGGGTGCTGTTCTAGCTCCCCGGCGGTGCCGGATCGTCAAACGATTTGGCAGCAGGGTGACAAATCGCGGCCGCGCTTTACCAAAACTTGGTAATCGCGGCCGCTGTTACTTGCAGTAAATCGAACCCGGCGTTCTGTCCGCATTCATCCGATGATCTCCTGACATTCCCGGTCGCTCGAACGCACCCAGAGTGCCCGTTCGGTCCCGTGCCGCCATGGCGTGGTTATCCACCCGTTACTAGCCAGTAACGAACCCCCTTGTGCGGGGGCCCGGAATGGACCACGATCGGCGACGCTCGGTCCGAACCGCAGCCCCCGGAGACCAACCGGGAACGCGGCGAGGGTCCCCACCGAGTGGACCGGTGTTCCGGCACCGGTCGCGGACAGGGGGGTTCCCGCTCTCACCGAACGGGGCCTGTCCGACCCGGGCCGTGCCTTGAGGCGCGGCTCATGGTTGTCGCTCGGGGGTGATCGCCGGTGATTCGGACGCGCGTCGCGCCGCCTGATGCCTCGGCGCTCTCCTTCCCGAGGACGTAGCTCTTCTCCCATCCCAGGGTGGCCCCCCGGGGCCCTCCGGAGATGTACGTCCGAGAAGGAGGAATTCTCATGAAGTCCCAGGTTCGTGGCGGGACCAGATGGAAGCGGTTCGCCGTCGTCATGGTCCCGAGTGTGGCCGCGACGGCCGCGATCGGTGTCGGCCTGGCCCAGGGCGCGCTCGCCGCGTCCTTCAGCATTTCCGGCCAGGAATTCAAGGTCAAGGCCAACAGCCTCGTCGGTACGGACTTCGTCCAGTACGGCAGCGTGGACGCGGGCAAGGACCTCGAGGGCAAGGACTTCGCCGCCCCGGTGGCCGTGTCCGGCTTCTCCGAGGCCTGGATCACCAACATGTGCCAGTCGGTCGTCACGCCGAAGGTGCCGTTCATCGGTGACGTCACCCTCCGCCTGGAGGCCGGCACCGAGGCCGCCAAGACCGGCAAGGACGAGGACAAGGTCTACGCGAAGGGCATCTACCTCGATGTCTCCGAGCTCAAGGCCGACGCCGAGTTCACCAACATCGACATCGGCGTCGCGGCCGGTGCCCTCCCGAAGTCGCCGGGCAAGCCGGGCATCCAGCCCAACACCAAGGCCAACCCGTACGGCTTCGGCCAGCGTGCCGAGCAGGCCACGCTGAACAACGTGCAGCAGAAGGCCTGGGCCACCACGGCCGGCACCTTCAAGCTCCCCGACCTGCACCTGTCGCTGCACCGCGGCACGGACGCCGAGTGCTACTAGGACCGGCCGGTCCCTGAGGACCGATCCGTCCGGAGGGGTGGGGCCGTCGCCTGCGGTCCCACCCGCCAGGTTCCTTCTCTTCATCTTTCTCAGCAACACCGCTTCCAGGGAGCTGTTCCATGAGCGCCGAGTACCCCGCCTCCCGCGAAGTCCCCAAAAAGGAGAACCGGTTCAAGGTCTGGCGGCAGACCCGGCCCTTCTGGGCGGGACTGCTCACCATGATCGGCGGCGTACCGATCGCCTACCTCCCGTACGGGGACATGCGGCTCGGCAACGTCACGCTCGCCATGCAGACGACCGCCGGAGCCGGAGCGCTGATCATCGGCGTCCTGCTGATCACGCTCGGACTGACGATGTGGTTCCAGCCCGTCGTCCGCGTCTTCGCGGGCATCGCGTCGATCGTCCTGGCACTCGTCTCCATCCCGGTGTCGAACTTCGGCGGCCTCGTCATCGGATTCCTGTTCGCCCTCGTCGGGGGCGGCATGTCCGCCGCCTGGGCCCCCGCGCCCCCCGTCGAGGAGACCAAGGACGCAGAGCACGACGGTTGGACGGAGGCCTCGGACGAGGCCGGCGCGGAGTCCGCGACCGAGCCCGCGACCGAGCCCGCGACGGAGGTCGTGCCCACGGCCGCGGTCCCGGAGCAGCGCGAGGCGGAGCACCAGGCGACCGAAACGACGATCGACGCCAACGGCGGGAGGAACAGTGCGGGGTGACGAGACTCAGTCGGCGCTCGCGAAGGAGGGCCCGCGGCACGCGGCCCCGCGCAAGTCGCTGCTGAACAGGATCCAGGGCCCCGCCGGGAAGGCGATGGCGCTCGCGGCCATGCCGACCGCGGTCTTCGTGGGCATGGGCCTGACGCCCAGACTCGCCCTCGCCGACGACAAGGAGATCCCCTTCGCCCCCGGCCCCTGCGTGACGCGCTCCGACGAGCCGGCGGAGGAGGCCACCGAGACGCCGAAGACCGGCGAGAGCACCAAGCCCACCGCCACCGCCACGGTCCGGCCGACGGACACCCCCTCGGCCACCGCCACGCCGTCCGCCACCGCGACGCCGTCCGCCACCCCGACGCCCACGGCGACGGGACAGACGGCCGCGCCACAGACGCAGACGCAGACGGAGGCGAAGAGCGCCCCCGCGCCCACGGCCAGCCCGACGCCGACGGCGTCCAAGAACCCGCTCGACCCGCTGGGCCTGGGCGACGCCCTGAAGGACCTCTTCGACGGCCCGAACGAGCCGACGGCCACGCCCACCACGGCGGCTCCGACGACGCCCGCGCCGCAGCAGACCGAGGCCCCCACCGGGACGCAGCCCACCGGCACCCCGGCCCCGACCGCCACCCCGAAGACGAAGACGGCGGCGGACCCGGCCGCGGACCGGACCAGGACGGCGATCGAGAAGGCCGCCGCGCAGGCCGGTGCCGAGACCGAGGAGCTCCCCGAGAGCGCCAAGGGCCTCGACGCCAAGAAGGACACGGACATACCCGACGGGGCCAAGCCCCGCTTCCCGTGCCCCGAGTACGACGCGCAGGCTCTCGCGGACGCCGAGCTGGAGCCCGGCATCCCGCTGCTGCCGGACGAGCCGTGGCGCCTGGAGAGCTCGCTGCTCACCCTGAACGGCCTGAAGTACC
Source organism: Streptomyces sp. NPDC002825 (assembly GCF_040295385.1). NCBI lineage: Bacteria > Bacillati > Actinomycetota > Actinomycetes > Kitasatosporales > Streptomycetaceae > Streptomyces > Streptomyces sp. NPDC002825. The sequence goes on along the minus strand of NZ_JBEOVH010000009.1, from coordinate 27,945 downwards.
ACGGCATCGTCGAGGTCAAGACCGGCAGCGGCAAGATCAAGAAGGTGCTGAAGTTCACCGCGTCCTCGGTGGACATCAAGGACCTGCACCAGCTGACGGACCACTCCGAGGGCCGCACCGCCCACGTCCGCTCCGACAGGGGCTCGACCTCGACCATCCGCAACGGCACGGTGACGATGTACACGGAGGAGCTGAAGGGCAACCTCTTCGGCCTCATCCCGATTACCTTCGGCCCCGAGTCCCCGCCCCCGCTGGACGTCCCGTTCGCCTTCTTCACCAGCGTGAAGCTCAAGCAGGCGGGCCAGTTCGGCGGCACCCTCAAGGTCCCGGGCCTGCGCAACACGATCGAGCCCAGCTGACCCCCGTACCACTCCGGGAGCCGCACGACGACGAGGGCCCCCGTCCGATCCGGACGGGGGCCCTCGTCATGGGCGTCAGGCGTGCTCGCCGCCGCCGAGGTGGTGGACACGGACCATGTTGGTCGTGCCGGGGACACCGGGGGGCGAGCCGGCGGTGATGACCATCGTGTCGCCCGCGTTGTAGCGCTGGAGCTTGAGCAGCTCGGCGTCCACGAGGTCGACCATGGCGTCCGTGTTGTCCACGAACGGGACCAGGAAGGACTCCACGCCCCAGCTCAGGGTGAGCTGGTTGCGGGTGCCCTCGTCCGTCGTGAAGGCGAGGATCGGCTGCTGCGTGCGGTAGCGGGAGAGACGGCGGGCCGTGTCGCCGGACTGGGTGAAGGCGATGAGCGCCTTGCCGTCCAGGAAGTCCGCGATCTCGCAGGCGGCGCGGGCGACCGAGCCGCCCTGGGTACGCGGCTTCTTGCCCGGGACCAGCGGCTGGAGGCCCTTGGAGAGCAGCTCCTCCTCGGCCGCGGCGACGATCTTCGACATCGTCTTCACGGTCTCGATCGGGTAGGCGCCGACCGAGGACTCGGCCGACAGCATGACCGCGTCCGCACCGTCCAGGATCGCGTTGGCGACGTCGCTCGCCTCGGCGCGGGTCGGCCGCGAGTTGGTGATCATCGACTCCATCATCTGGGTGGCGACGATGACCGGCTTCGCGTTGCGGCGGCACATCTCCACGAGGCGCTTCTGCACCATCGGGACCTTCTCGAGCGGGTACTCCACGGCGAGGTCGCCACGGGCCACCATGACCGCGTCGAAGGCGGCGACGACATCGGCCATGTTCTCCACGGCCTGCGGCTTCTCGACCTTGGCGATGACGGGGACCCGGCGGCCCTCCTCGTCCATCACCTTGTGGACGTCCTTGACGTCGTTGGCGTCACGGACGAAGGACAGGGCGACCATGTCGCAGCCCATCCGCAGGGCGAAGCGGAGGTCGTCGACGTCCTTCTCCGACAGGGCCGGGACGTTCACGGCCGCGCCGGGCAGGTTGATGCCCTTGTGGTCGGAGATGACACCGCCCTCGACGACGATCGTCTTGACGCGGGGACCGTCGACCTCGACGACCCGCAGCTCGACGTTGCCGTCGTTGATGAGGACCTGGTCGCCCTTGGAGACGTCGCCCGGCAGACCCTTGTACGTGGTGCCGCAGATCGACTTGTCGCCCGGGACGTCCTCGGTGGTGATGGTGAACTCGTCACCGCGCACCAGCTCGACCGGTCCTTCGGCGAAGGTCTCCAGACGGATCTTCGGGCCCTGGAGGTCGGCGAGGACGCCGACGGCGCGCCCGGTGTCCGCCGAGACCTGCCGGACGCGGTCGTACCGCTCCTGGTGCTCTGCCTGGGACCCGTGGCTGAAGTTGAATCGGGCCACGTTCATACCGGCCTCGATGAGAGCCTTCAGCTGCTCATACGAGTCGACGGCGGGGCCCAGCGTGCAGACGATTTTGGAACGGCGCATGAGGCGGATCCTATCGGTTTGTTTCACTGCGGAATATTCCGTCTGGCGGAAAGTACAAATGGGCGCGGGCCCGCTCAGGCGTTCACTTCTCCGCCCACCAGTTCGTAGCTCTGCCGGGCGATCTCCAGCTCCTCGTCCGTGGGCACCACGGCGACCGCCACCCGCGCGTACACCGGCGAGATGATCCGTGCCTCGTCGGAACGCACCGCGTTCAGGTCCGCGTCCACCGCGAGCCCCAGCTCCTCGAGGCCCGCGATCGCAGCCTCCCGCACCGGCGCCGCGTTCTCACCGACCCCCGCCGTGAACGCCACCGCGTCCACCCGGCCGAGCACCGCGTAGTACGCGCCGATGTACTTCTTCAGGCGGTGCACGTAGATGTCGAAGGCGAGCGCCGCCCGCTCGTCGCCCTCGTCGATCCGCCGGCGGATCTCCCGCATGTCGTTGTCGCCGCAGAGGCCCACCAGACCGGACTTCTTGTTGAGCAGTACGTCGATCTCGTCCGTCGACATGCCCGCCACCCGCTTGAGGTGGAAGGTGACCGCCGGGTCGATGTCGCCCGAGCGGGTGCCCATGACCAGGCCCTCCAGGGGCGTCAGGCCCATCGAGGTGTCCACGCACCGGCCGCCCCGCACCGCCGAGGCCGAGGCTCCGTTCCCCAGGTGCAGCACGATCACGTTCACCTCCTCCGGCTCCTTGCCGAGCAGCCGCGCCGTCTCCCGCGAGACGTACGCGTGCGAGGTGCCGTGGAAGCCGTACCGGCGGATGCGGTGCGCGTCGGCGGTCTCCACGTCGATCGCGTACCGCGCCGCCGACTCCGGCATCGTGGTGTGGAACGCGGTGTCGAAGACCGCCACCTGCGGCAGGTCGGGGCGCAGCGTCATCGCCGTACGGATGCCGACGAGGTTCGCCGGGTTGTGCAGCGGAGCCACCGGCACGAGCCGCTCGATCTCCGCGAGCACCTCCTCGTCGATGACCGTCGGCTGGGTGAACCGGAGCCCGCCGTGCACCACCCGGTGGCCGATCGCCGCGAGTTCGGGGGAGTCCAGGCCAAGCCCGTCCGCCGCCAGCTCCTCGGCGACCGCCTTCAGCGCGGCCGCGTGGTCGGGGATCGCCCCGTTCTTCTCGCGCTTCTCACCTCCCCCTCGCTTCGCCGGGGGGACCCCCACGCCCTGCAGCGGGGTGTGGACGATACGGGAGGTCTCCTCGCCGATCCGTTCGACCAGGCCCTGGGCGAGCCGGCTGTCGTCCTTCATGTCGAGCAGCTGGTACTTCACCGACGAGGAACCGGAGTTGAGGACCAGTACACGGGTGGGGGTCGTCATGCCGGGAGCTCCTGGACCTGGGACTGGATCGCCGTGATGGCGACCGTGTTGACGATGTCGCTGACGAGCGCGCCGCGCGAGAGGTCGTTCACGGGCTTGCGCAGACCCTGCAGCACCGGGCCGACGGCCACGGCGCCGGCCGAACGCTGCACGGCCTTGTAGGTGTTGTTGCCGGTGTTGAGGTCCGGGAAGATCAGCACGGTCGCCTGACCGGCCACCTCCGAACCCGGCAGCTTCGTCGCCGCCACGGAGGGCTCGACGGCCGCGTCGTACTGGATCGGGCCCTCGATCCGCAGCTCCGGATGCGCCTCGCGGACCAGCTTCGTCGCCTCCCGCACCTTGTCGACGTCGACGCCCGAGCCCGAGGTGCCCGTGGAGTACGACAGCATCGCGATCCGCGGCTCCACGCCGAAGCGGGCCGCGGTCGCCGCCGACTGGGCGGCGATGTCGGCCAGCTGCTCGGCGTTCGGGTCCGGGTTGACCGCGCAGTCGCCGTACACGAGGACCTTGTCGGCGAGGCACATGAAGAACACCGAGGAGACGATCGACGCGTCCGGCTTCGTCTTGATGATCTCGAACGCGGGCCGGATGGTCGCCGCAGTGGAGTGCACGGACCCCGACACCATCCCGTCGGCCAGACCCTCCTGGACCATCAGGGTGCCGAAGTAGTTCACGTCCGAGACCACGTCGTACGCGAGCTCGACCGTGACGCCCTTGTGGGCCCGCAGCGCCGCGTACTGCTCGGCGAACGTGTCGCGCAGCTCCGAGGTCTGCGGGTCGATCAGCTGCGTGTCGCCGAGGTTCACGCTCAGGTCGGCGGCCTTCTTGCGGATCGTCTCGACGTCGCCGAGCAGCGTCAGATCGCAGACGTCACGACGGATCAGCACGTCGGCGGCGCGCAGCACCCGCTCCTCGGTGCCCTCCGGGAGCACCACCCGGCGCCGGTCGGCCCGCGCCTGTTCGAGCAGCTCGTGCTCGAACATCATCGGGGTGACCCGGCCGCTGCGCGCGACCGAGATCCGCTTGAGGAGGTCGGCGGTGTCCACGTGCCGCTCGAAGAGACCGAGGGCGGTCTCGGCCTTGCGCGGGGTGGCGGCGTTCAGCTTGCCTTCGAGCGCGAACAGCTCGGCGGCGGTCGGGAAGCTGTTGCCGGGCACGGAGATGACCGGGGTGCCGGGCGCGAGACGGGCCGCGAGGGTCAGGATCTCCTCGCTGGGCCGCTCGTTCAGGGTGAGCAGCACGCCCGCGATCGGCGGGGTGCCGGCCGAGTGCGCGGCGAGCGCGCCGACGACCAGGTCGGCCCGGTCCCCGGGGGTGACGACCAGACAGCCCGGGGTCAGCGCGTTGAGGAAGTTCGGCAGCATCGCGCCGCCGAAGACGAAGTCCAGCGCGTCCCGGGCGAGGCCCGCGTCGTCGCCGAGGACGACGGAGGCGCCGAGCGCGTGGGTGATCTGGGCGACGGTCGGCGCGGCGAGCGCCGGCTCGTCGGGCAGGACGTAGCAGGGCACGGGGAGCCGGGCCGCGAGCCGCTCGGCGATGGCCTCGCGGTCCTCGCCGGCCACCCGGTTGACGACCATCGCGAGCACGTCGCAGCCGAGCCCGTCGTACGCCCGGAAGGCGTTGCGCGCCTCGGCCCGTACGGACTCGGCCGGCTGGCCCTTGCCGCCGACGACCGGGATGACGGAGGCGCCGAACTCGTTGGCGAGGCGGGCGTTGAGCGCGAGCTCGTCGGGGAGCTGGGTGGCGGCGAAGTCGGTGCCGAGGACGAGGACGACCTCGTAGTCGCGGGCGACGGCGTGGAAGCGGTCGACGAGCCGGGACACCAGCTCGTCGGTGCCCCGCTCGGCCTGGAGCGCGGAGGCCTCGTGGTAGTCCATGCCGTAGACCGTGGCGGCGTCCTGCGAGAGCCGGTAGCGGGCGCGCAGCAGATCGAAGAGCCGGTCCGGGCCGTCGTGGACCAGTGGCCGGAAGACACCCACCCGGTCCACTTGGCGGGTGAGGAGCTCCATGACTCCCAGCTCGACGACCTGGCGGCCGTCTCCGCGGTCGATCCCGGTCACGTACACGCTGCGCGTCACGCCGTCGTCTCCTGTCCAGTCCTGCGGAAGGGGCCGAGCGGTGCCCTCGCGGCACCTTTGCGCGGCCCGTGTGTCAATCGACAGTGCTCAGAAAGCCCCGATAGGGCGGCATTACCCCCTTGACAATACCCCCGCCAGTGGTTAGGTCGCCCGCCGGACGAAGGGCCTCCGGAGCGGGACGAAAGCCCTCCCCGGGGCGTCCCGGCAGGGACGCGCGGACGGGCGACGAGCGCGCCCGCCAGGCTGAGCGTGTGAGAATTGCGGTGGCTCATAACGGACCGCGACCGAGCAGGAGACACAGCACGATGCGCATCGGAGTTCTCACCGCAGGCGGCGACTGCCCCGGCCTGAACGCAGTGATCCGGTCGGTCGTGCACCGGGCCGTCACTCACTACGGCGACGAGGTCATCGGCTTCGAGGACGGCTACGCGGGCCTCCTCGACGGGCGCTACCGTCCCCTCGACCTCAACGCCGTCAGCGGCATCCTCGCCCGCGGCGGCACCATCCTCGGCTCCTCCCGCCTGGAGCGCGACCGCTTCCGCGCGGCCTGCGACAACGCCAAGGAGCTCATCGAGAAGAGCGGCTTCGACGCGCTCGTCCCGATCGGCGGCGAGGGCACCCTCACCGCCGCCCGGATGCTCCACGAGGCGGGCGTGCCGGTCGTCGGCGTGCCCAAGACCATCGACAACGACATCTCCTCCACCGACCGCACCTTCGGCTTCGACACCGCCGTCGGCGTCGCCACCGAGGCCATGGACCGGCTCAAGACCACCGCCGAGTCCCACCAGCGCGTGATGGTCGTCGAGGTGATGGGCCGGCACGCCGGGTGGATCGCCCTGGAGTCCGGCATGGCCGGCGGCGCGCACGGCATCTGCCTTCCCGAGCGGCCCTTCGACCCGGCCGACCTGGTCAAGATGGTCGAGGAGCGCTTCTCCCGCGGCAAGAAGTTCGCCGTCATCTGCGTCGCCGAGGGCGCCCACCCCGCCGACGGCACGATGGACTACAACAAGGGCGAGATCGACCAGTTCGGCCACGAGCGCTTCCAGGGCATCGGCACGGCCCTCGCGTACGAACTGGAGCGCCGCCTCGGCAAGGAGGCCCGCCCCGTCATCCTCGGCCACGTCCAGCGCGGTGGCACACCGACCGCGTACGACCGGGTGCTCGCCACCCGCTTCGGCTGGCACGCGGTGGAGGCCGTGCACCGCGGTGACTTCGGCCGGATGACGGCGCTGCGCGGCACGAACGTCGAGATGGTGCCGCTGGCGGACGCCGTGACCCAGCTGAAGACGGTCCCGGAGGACCGGATGCGGGAGGCGGAGTCGGTGTTCTAGGGGGCCGGTAGGGGGCGGGACCCGGCCCCTGCACGGAGCGGGACCGCCTGGCCGCGGTCCCGGCCCGACGGGCCTGGATCCGGCGCCGGACGGCCCGGTCCTCCGGCGCCTGGATCCGGCGCCGGACGGCTCGGTCCTCCATCCTCTCCGTCGGGACCTTCGCCCCGGCCTTTCCCGGATTCCGTCCGGGACCCCGCACCACCCGAGTGGCCCCGACCGTCCCCCCGTGGACGGTCGGGGCCACTCCGGCGTGTCCGGCACCACCCCCGGAAATGCCGGATTCCACCCTTGAGCCCCGGCGCGAGATCAACAAGGCTTGAGGCCTGTCCCGGACATGTCCCAACGCTGTCCGGCCGAGGGGGGAGACGCGGATGACGCCCGGGGAGCACGCTCCTGACCCACGGGAGGCACGGAGCCCCGCCGAGTTCCTCGTACGCCTCCAGGCCCTCAAGGACCGGTCCGGCCTGACCTACCGCGAGCTGTCGGCGCGCGCGGAGGCGAACGGCGACGTCCTGCCCCGCTCCACGGTGGCGAACATGCTGTCCCGCCCGACACTGCCCCGCGAGGAGCTCCTCGCCGTCTTCGTCCGCGCCTGCGGGCTCGCACCGGCCGAGGGGGAGGACTGGCTGACGGTACGGAAGGAACTCGCGGCCCGCGGGACGTACGAGCCGGACCCCGAAGCCGAGGAGACACCCGCCACGCCCGCCTGGCCCGGCGCCGAGAACCCCGACGGCAAGGCGGGCCGCGACCGCCCCGGGCCCCGGATACGGCGCGGCCTCGTCGCGGCCGTCGCGCTCGGCGGGCTCGTGCTCGCCGGCGCCAGCGTCGTCGCCTTCCTGAAGAACGGCCACGCCGGGCACCCGCCCCGTACCCCCACCGCCCCCGCCGCCGGCGACGTCCGCATCCGGGTGACCGGCACCGAGTTCTGCCTCGGCGAACGGCGCGGCACCCGCACCGGCCAGATCCACCAACTGCCGTGCGCCGCAGCGGGCGTCCCGCGCTACTCGCTCGCGGAGCTGGACGGCGGCCGCTGGAGGATCGTTTCGGACCACCCCGACTTCGGCCCCGGCTGCTCCGGGATACCCTCCGGCGGCCGGATACCCGACGCCGCGTACGAGGACTCGGAGTGCGGCGACCCGACCCGCGTCGAGTCGTTCGCCCTGGAGGCGTACGGCACCCCCGTCGAGGGCTACCGGATCGTCCCCGTGGACTCCGCGACCCCCGGCAGCTGCGTCACCGTCGTCGGCGACCGCACGGCGGCCTGGGCCCGGTTGGCCCAGGCGCCCTGCGCGCCGGACGCGGCGGGCCAGCTCTTCGACTTCGACCGGGACGACTGACGGAGGCCGGCCGTCAGCGCGGTTCGGCGAGCGCGGCCCCGGCGAACGCGATGCGGTCAGGCGACCTCCACCAGACGGGCCCTGAGCGCCGTCACCACGGCCGGGTCGAGGCCGACGTGGCCGGTGACGTACCCGTACACCGAGCCGTACCGCTCGCGCAGGTCCGCGAGGAACAGCCGGATGACGTCGGCGGGCGCGCGACCGTAGCCCGGCCAGCGCGGTTCCCGGCCCGGGTGCGCGGCCTTCCAGTCCTCGATCAGCCGCTCCGTGGCCAGTTCGGTGAGCGCGAAGTCCGCGAGGATCTCCTCGTCGGGGACCTCCAGGAGACCGAGGACGAGGGCGGCGAGCAGACCCGTACGGTCCTTCCCCGACGCGCAGTGGAAGACGAGCGGCCCCTCGACGGTGGCGATCAGCTCCAGGGCGGTGCGGAGTTCCGCCGCCCCGTCCTCGGCGACCTCGGCGAAGCGGTCGGCGAGGTAGCGCCAGGGGTCGAGGGCGGGGTCGATCGCCTCCTGGTCGTAGGGGCGGTGCTCGATGGAGAGGTTGTGCCAGGAGACCTCCTCGGCCTCCGGCAGACGGCCCTTGCCGGCGATCTCCCACGGGTAGCGCAGGTCGATCACCGTGCCCACGCCCAGCGCGCGGAAGCGCTCCAGATCGGCGGGGCCTGCGTTCGCGAGCTTGCCGAGGGAGTCGGAGCGGTACAGGGTCTCCCACCGCACCGTGCCGCCGTCGGCGGTCCGATAGCCGCCCAGGTCACGGAAGTTGTGGAGGCGGTCGAAGGATATGTGTCGTCTCACGGCCGCCAATCTACGGTCCTACGGGCCGACGGCCGCCCAGAAGTGCCCGGTGATCCCGTCCAGATAGGCGCGCCCCTCGTCGCCGGTCGCCTCGGAGGCGCGGCCCCAGCTGCTGATCGCGACCATCCGCGCGTGGTACTCCGTGTGCAGCTCCCGGAGCGCGGACTCCACGATCGGCTTCGGCAGCGGCACCAGCTTCGCCACCGGCTTCACGTACGCCTGCCAGCGGGTCGTCGCCGCGTCGCGCAGCAGCTCGGCGAGGGGCTCGTCGCCGCCGGTCGCGGTGACCAGGGCGCGCGGGCCGAGACGGAGCGCCTCGGCGAGGGCGAGCGTCTGGCGTTGGTTGCCGCGCCAGCGGCCCTCCTCCTCCATCCGCTGGTACGCGGAGGGCGACACGCCCGTCCGCCGGGCGAGCTCCTCGACGGACAGCCCGAGCGCGACCCGGTGCTCGCGCAGGGTGCCGGGGGCGGCGATCAGCTCCGCGGGGGAGCACCACAGGACGCCCGCGAGGGCGGTGAGCTCCTGCTCGTCCGGGACGGTGAGGCCGCGCTCCCAGCCGGCCACGGTCTCGGGGTCGACGAGGAGGCCGTACTGCACCCGCAGGCCGTAGGCGACATGGCCGGGGGCCATGCCGAGGGCTTCGCGGAGACGGCGTGCGGCACGGGCGTCGAAGGGAGGGGAGGGTTGGTGCACCCGGTCACGGTAGATACCAAAAGTGACGGATGGCTACGGTGCGTTCCCCCAACGTGCGTCGTCGTAGGAACGGGTGAACCGGCCGGTAACCGCGGGGTCGCTCAGCGCGTCCGGCCGTCGAGCCAGCGGTACTGGAGCTCCGGCCGCCCGATCTGACCGTACTGCGGGGCGCGCACGGCCCGGCCCTCGGTGACCAGGTGCTCCAGATAGCGGCGCGCGGTGATCCGGGAGATCCCGACGGCCGCGCCGGCCTCGGCGGCGGTGAGCCCCGCGGGGGCGGCGCGGAGGGTACGGGTGACCGCTTCGAGCGTCGGCGCGCTCAGGCCCTTGGGGAGCGTGGCGGGCTGCGGGGCGCGGAGCGCGGCGAGGGCCCGGTCCACCTCGTCCTGCCCGGAGGCCTCGCCGGCGGCCGCGCGGAACTCGGCGTACCGGACGAGCCGGTCGCGGAGGGTCGCGAAGGCGAAGGGCTTCAGGACGTACTGGACGACGCCGAGGGACACGCCCTCGCGGACGATCGCCAGGTCGCGGGCGGAGGTCACGGCGATGACGTCGGCGGAGTGACCGGCGGCCCGCAGGGCACGGAGGAGCTGGAGGCCGTGGCCGTCGGGCAGGTAGAGGTCGAGCAGGATCAGGTCGACCGGCGTCCGGTCGAGGATCCGCACGGCGGCGGCCCGCGAATGCGCGACCCCGACGACCTGGAAGCCCTCGACGCGCCCGGCGTAGAGCGCGTGGGCGTCGGCGGCGACGGGGTCGTCCTCGACGACGAGGACGCGGAGGGGAGCGGCGCTCATGGGCGCACCTCCGACGCGTGGCCGCCGGGGCGCCCCTGCTCGGGGAGGCCCGGGCCGTCGGCGGGGTCCGACGCGTGGTCGCCGGGGCGCCCCTGCTCCGGGAGGCCCGGGCGGTCGGCGGGGTCCGACGCGTGGTCGCCGAGGCCGTCGGCGGGGCCGTGCGCGGCGGCGGCCGGGTGGTTCTGCTGGGGCAGAGGTACCGGCAGCGGCAGGCGGACCGTGAATTCCGCGCCGCCCTCCTCCGCGTCCGTCAGGTGCAGCGTGCCCGACGCGCGGCCGACCGCCTGCACCACCAGGGCGAGACCCAGGCCCCGGCCGGGGCCCCGGGTGGACCAGCCGCGGCCGAGGACCGCCTCCCGGTCGGCGGGGCGGACGCCCGGGCCGCTGTCGCCGACCCGCAGCAGCAGCTCCCCGTCGCCCGCGCGGGCCGCGACCGTGACCGTCACGCGCGCGTGCGGGGTCCCGCCGGCCGCCTCCACCGCGTTGTCGATGAGGTTGCCGAGGATCGTCACCAGGTCCCGGGACGGCAGGGCCGCCGGCACCCGGCCGTCGTCGATGCGGCTGTCCTCGGTGAGGACCAGCTCCACGCCCCGCTCGTTGGCCTGCGCCGCCTTCCCCAGGAGCAGCGCCGCGAGCACCGGCTCGCCGACGGCGTCGACCACCCGGTCCGTCAGCGCCTGGGCGAGCTCCAGCTCCGCCGTCGCGAACTCCACGGCCTCGTCCACGCGGCCCAGTTCGATCAGCGACACGACCGTGTGCAGCCGGTTCGCCGCCTCGTGGGCCTGCGAGCGGAGCGCCTCCGTGAAGCCGCGCTCGGAGTCCAGCTCGCCGGAGAGCGCCTGGAGTTCGGTGCGGTCCCGGAGCGTGACGACCGTGCCGCGCCGCTCCCCGCCGACCACCGGCCGGGTGTTCACGACCAGGACCCGTTCGGCCGTCAGGTGCGTCTCGTCGACCCGCGGCTCGGAGGAGAGCAGCGCGCCGGTCAGCGAGACCGGCAGGCCGAGCTCGGCCGCCGGACGGCCGACGACACCCTCGTCCAGGGCGAGGAGCTCCCGCGCGCCGTCGTTGATGAGGGCGATCCGCCGCCGTCCGTCGAGCATCACGAGGCCCTCCCGCACGGCGTGCAGAGCGGCCTCGTGGTAGTCGTGCATCCGGCTCAGCTCGGTGGCGTTCATGCCGTGCGTGTGGCGGCGCAGACGCGCGTTCACGACGTACGTCCCCGCCCCGCCGAGCGCGAGCGCCGCGCCCGCCATCCCGAGCAGGGCGGTCACCTGCTCCCGTACCTGCTCGCTGATCTTGTCGATGGTGATGCCCGCGCTGACCAGGGCGACGACCCGGCCGCCGTCGAGGACGGGCGCCACCGTCCGCACGGAGGGACCGAGGACGCCCATGTGGGTCTCCGAGTAGAGCCGGCCCTGCCGGGCCTCCTCTATGTGACCGAGGTACGTACGGCCGATCTGCGCCGGCTCCGGGTGCGTCCAGCGGGTGCCGTCCGGGGCCATGATCACCACGAAGGCCACGCCCGCGTGGCGCCGCAGCGACTCCGCGTACGGCTGGAGGGCGGCCGTCGGGTCGGCGGAGCGGGCGGCGGCGACCACGGACGGGGAGTCGGCGACGGCGGCGGCGGTCGCCGTCGCCTGGCGCCGGGCGGTCTCCTCGGCCTGCGCCCGGTCCGTGAGGTACGCGAACACCGCGCACCCCGCCACGACGACGGCCACGAGCACGACCTGCATCGCGAAGAGCTGGCCGGCGAGGCTGCGGGGGCGGGGGAGGGGGTAACGCATGCCGGTAAGTGTGCACGTGGGAACCTGCGGGAGCGGCATGCCGTTCCCGAATCGTGCCCTTCCGGCGAGGGCGCGGCGCCGGTCCCTCGTTTCGGTCGTGAACGAAACGTACGCAACCGTGACCCGGGTCACAGGCTGATGGATAGTCGCGGAGGTCCACCGGGACGTGGACATCCATCAGCACGAGGAGGACCCCGTGGCCGCACGACGGGACCGCACCCACTATCTGTACCTGGCCGTCATCGGCGCCGTACTGCTCGGCATCACGGTCGGCTTCCTGGCACCGGACGTCGCCGTCGAGCTCAAGCCGATCGGCACCGGCTTCGTCAGCCTGATCAAGATGATGATCTCGCCGATCATCTTCTGCACGATCGTGCTTGGCGTCGGATCCGTCCGGAAGGCCGCGAAGGTCGGCGCCGTCGGCGGCCTCGCCCTCGGCTACTTCCTCGTGATGTCGACCGTCGCACTCGCGATCGGTCTGCTCGTCGGCAACCTCCTGGAGCCGGGCTCCGGGCTCCACCTCACCAAGGAGATCGCCGAGGCGGGCGCGAAGCAGGCCGAGGGCGCGAGCGAGTCGACCTCGGACTTCCTGCTCGGGATCATCCCGAAGACCCTCGTCTCGGCCTTCACCGAGGGCGAGGTCCTCCAGACCCTCCTCGTCGCGCTGCTCGCGGGCTTCGCGCTCCAGGCGATGGGCGCGGCCGGAGAGCCGGTCCTCCGCGGGATCGGGCACATCCAGAAGCTCGTCTTCCGCATCCTCGGCATGATCATGTGGGCCGCGCCGGTCGGTGCGTTCGGGGCGATCGCGGCGGTCGTGGGCGCGACGGGCACCGCGGCGCTGAAGTCCCTGGCCGTCATCATGATCGGCTTCTACGTGACGTGCGGCCTCTTCGTCTTCGTGGTCCTCGGCGCGCTGCTCCGCCTGATCGCCGGGATCAACATCTGGTCCCTGCTCAAGTACCTGGGCCGGGAGTTCCTGCTGATCCTCTCCACCTCCTCGTCCGAGTCCGCGCTGCCGCGGCTCATCGCGAAGATGGAGCACCTGGGCGTCAGCAAGCCGGTCGTCGGCATCACCGTGCCGACCGGCTACTCCTTCAACCTCGACGGCACCGCGATCTACCTGACGATGGCCTCGCTGTTCACCGCCGAGGCGATGGGGAACCCGCTCTCCATCGGCGAGCAGATCTCGCTCCTCGTCTTCATGATCATCGCCTCGAAGGGCGCGGCGGGCGTCACCGGCGCGGGCCTCGCCACCCTCGCGGGCGGCCTCCAGTCGCACCGGCCCGAGCTGGTCGACGGGGTGGGCCTGATCGTCGGCATCGACCGCTTCATGAGCGAGGCGCGGGCGCTGACGAACTTCGCGGGGAACGCGGTGGCGACGGTGCTCGTCGGCACGTGGACGAAGGAGATCGACAAGGCGCGGGTCACGGAGGTGCTGGCGGGGCGGGTGCCGTTCGACGAGACGACGCTCGTGGACGACCACGGGCCGGCGGCGGTGCCGGACCAGCGCACGGAGGGCGAGGAAAAGGCCCGAGCGGGCGTCTGACCCCCCACGCCGGGCCTCGCCGCCGCGGGGCCCGCGCCCGGTCGGGCGGTGCCCCCACCCCCCCGCGCCCGTGTGGGCAATCGTCCCGCAGGGCGGGACGGGTGGGCACACGGGACGGCGCCCTCCAGCGGCGCCTCCGCGTTCCGAGCCTGGACCCGCACCTGCTGGACGGCACTGGTGGTGCGGGTCAGGGCGCGGGAGCCTCTGGCGCCGGCAAGGGCGCCGTTCCGTTGTGCCCACCCGTTCCGCCCCTTGCGGAACGCCTGCCCACAACGGCGGGTGGGCACCGCGCCGGCGGAACGCCTGCCCACAACGGGGGTGGGCACCGCCCCCGCGGAACGCATGCCCACAACGGGGGTGGGCACCGCCCCCGCGGAACGCATGCCCACAACGGCGCCCGGTGAGACCCCGGGTCCCGGGTCTTGAGCCGGATCCGGGGCTCGGGAGGAGGACGGCCCCCTGCCCAGGGGGTCGTCCTTCTCGCGTCAGGCGGCGTTCAGCGCCGCCAGCTCCTCCGGCGACAGCTCCAGCGAAACCGCCCCGGCCGAGTCCCGCACCGTCGACGGTCGGCTCGCCCCCGGGATCGGCAGGACCGTCGACGAGCGGCCGAGCAGCCACGCCAGGGCCACGCGCTGCGGGCTGACCCCCCGCGCCCGCGCCACCCGGTGGAAGGCGCCGAACTCCGGGTCCTCCTCCAGCGCCGACGCCCCGTCCAGGGAACTGCGCGAGATCCCGCCGAGCGGGCTCCAGGGCAGGAAGGCGAGCCCGAGCTCCGCGCAGAGCCGCAGCTCCGCCTCGCTGTCCCGCACCGCGGGGGAGTAGCGGTTCTGTACGGAGACCAGCCGGTCGCCGAGGATCTCGCGGGCGAGCAGGATCTGCGGGACGTCGACGTTCGAGATGCCCGCGAGCCGGATCGTGCCCGCGTCCAGCAACTCCCGCACCGCTCCGAGCGATTCGGCGTACGGGACCGCCGGGTCCGGCTTGTGCAGCTGGTAGAGCCCGATCGCCCCGCCACCGAGCCGCCGCGCCGAGCCCTCCGCCGCCCGCCTCAGGTGCTCGGGCCGGCCGTTCACGCTCCAGTCGCCGTCGGCGGTGCGCCCCCGGCCGCCCTTGGTCGCCACGAGCACGTCGTCCGTGCCGCCGCCGTACGAGGCGAGGGCCCGGGCCACGAGGAGTTCGCCCTCGCCCGGCGTGCCGCCCGGCGGGTGGTAGGAGTCGGCGGTGTCGAGCAGCGTCACCCCGGAGTCCAGCGCCGCGTGCACGGTGGCGACCGCCCGCGTCTCGTCCGGCCGGCCCTCGATGGAGAGCGGCATCGTGCCGAAGCCGATCGCCCCGACCCGTACGTCCCCCAGCATCCGGTACCGCATCAGTTCTCCGCTCCGATCGTCTCGACTACCGCCTTCGCCAGCCAGTCGCCGGAATGGCCGAAGGAATAACCCAGGGAAACCGCCCGGGAGTTGTCCATCCCGTACGAGCGGGCGAAGGAGAACGGCGAGACCTCGCCGACCTCCACCCCCTGGAACACCGTCCGGCCGCCCACCAGCTTCTCGATCTCCGCGCAGATGTCGGCCGTGGTGAGCGGGCCGTGGGAGTGCGCGTTCACCGGGCCGGTGAATTCCGCCCCGACCGCCCAGGCGAGGAACGCGGCGATCTCCTCCACGTAGATGTACGTCGCCGGGTGGTTGACCACCGGTACGGCTATCGGCTCGCCCGCCCGGATCCGCCGCGCGTAGTGGTCCAGGCGGCCCGTGAAGTCGTCCGCGCCGCCGAGCACGTGCGCCACCCGGACCGAGGCCCAGGCGAAGGGCGTGCCCGCCGCGAAGACCGCCTCGGCCTGCCGCTTGCCCTCCCCGTAGTGCGCGCCGAGGAACTCGGGGTCCCCCCAGGGCAGGCCCGTGTCCACGGTCACGGTGGCCAGGTCGAGGGCGGACTCGGCGACCGGCAGGGCCGAGTCCTCGTACTCGTAGACCTCGACGGTCGACGTCATGACATAGCGCCGGGTGCGCGTCGCGAACACCCTCCGGGCGATCTCCGCCTGGCGCGGCGTGTAGCAGACCTGGTCCACGACGACGTCGAAGGAGCGGCCCGCGAGAACGGATTCCAGCGCCTTCTCGTCATCACGGTCGGCGACCAGCTGCTCGATTCCCTCCGGCGCGGCGGAAGAACCCCGGTTGAGCACCGTGATGCGGTGCCCGGATTCCCGGAGCAGCGCGATGAGCCGCTTTCCGAAATAGCGGTTCCCGCCGATGACCAGAATGTCCATGGAACTCAACTCCCCCAACTCCCTTGCTTTCGAGGACAAGTGTTACGTTGTGCGCTCGCCGATTGAAGGGGGAAACATGGGAGTGCAGGCCGTCCCGCCGAAGGAACCACGGCATTCGCGTGCCGCCACCGACGAAACCTCGGCGGCCGCTTTCGACCCCATCGACCGGCAGATCCTGGACCTCCTGCAGACCGACGGCCGCATCAAACTGAGCGAGCTCGGCCGCCGCGTCCGGCTCAGCCCCGCGGCCGTCACCGAACGCGTCCGCCGGCTCGAGGCGGCCGGGGCGATCACCGGTTACGGCGCGCACGTCGCGCCGCCCGTCCTCGGCTACGGCATCCAGGCCTTCATCCGCGTGAACCCGCACGGCGGCTACAACCTGAAGCACCCCCGCACCCTGGAGCTGACCTCGCGCCCCGAGGTCCTGGAGGTCCACCACGTGGTCGGCGAGGACTGCTGGATCCTGAAGGTCGCCGTCACCGACACCATCCACCTGGAAGAGATCCTGGAGCAGACCTCGGCCCTCGGCCGGACCACGACCTCGATCGTGCTGTCCTCCCCGGTGGTCCGCAAACCCCTCCTCCCCGCCACGGGACGCTGACTCCTTGCCTCGACGTCGGCGTCAAGGCCTACCGTCGGGGACATGCGCATCGGAGGGCTGGCCGAGCGGGCCGGGACGACCACGCGGACCCTGCGGTACTACGAGTCCCGCGGTCTGCTGACCGCCCGGCGTACGGAGCAGGGGTACCGACTGCGGCACGGAGGTGCTGGGCCGGCCTGCCGGTCCTGGTGAAGTTCACCGCGGAGTGGTGCGGGCCGTGCCGGCAGCTGAAGCCGGTGCTGGGCGCGATCGCCGCGGAGGAGGCGGCGCGGCTGCGGATCGTGGAGATCGACGTGGACCGCAACCCGGAGACCGCCCGGCGGTACGGGGTCCTCGCCACCCCGACCCTCACGGTCTTCCGGGGAGGCGAGCCGGTGAAGTCGATCGTCGGCGCCCGCCCGAAGCGCCGCCTCCTGTCGGACCTGGAGGACGTACTGGCCCAGAGCCGGGCCGGTACCGCCGCCGCCGAGGCATACAGAAATACCCCGACTAGAATTGACAGTCGGGGTATTGCCTCGCGTATATTGATGGATTCCGTGTCCGGGCGTACCGGAGACGCGGAGAAGTTCAATAAACGCACTGTATCGCGCCGGGAGTCGAATTGTCAACCGAGGAATTTCGGAATGAGCAGCAATTCATCACCGATCTCTACGCACGACTCGACGACCTCAGGGACCAGGCCGAAGCCGCCGTCGAGCAGGCGCTGCGCACCCCCGGGGTCGGCAGCAGCCAGGGCCGCCTCGAACGGGACGTGATGGTCGCCGAGCAGTCGGGGCTGCTCGCCGCGCTCAACGCCGGGGAGAGCGGACTCTGCTTCGGCCGGCTCGTCTTCAAGGACGGCCGCGACCACCACATCGGCCGGCTCGGCATCCGCGAGGACGACCCGAACCGCACGCCGCTCGTCGTCGACTGGCGCGCCGAGATCGCCCGCCCCTTCTACCTCGCCACCGGCTACGAGCCGATGGGCCTCTCCCGCCGCCGCCACATCACCACCCTGGGCCGCGAGGTCGTCTCCCTCCACGACGAGGTCCTCGACCTCGCCGACGCCACCCGCACCGGCCACGAGAGCCGCAACGCCGACGAGGTGCTGCTCGCCGCGCTCGACGCCGCCCGCACCGGCCGCATGCACGACATCGTGCAGACCATCCAGGCCGAGCAGGACGCCATCATCCGCTCCCCGCACCGCGGGGTCCTCGTCGTCGAGGGCGGCCCCGGCACCGGCAAGACCGCCGTGGCCCTGCACCGGGCGGCCTACCTCCTGTACGCACACCGCGAGCAGCTCGCCAAGCGGGCCGTCCTCATCGTCGGCCCCAACCCCGCCTTCCTGGGCTACATCGGCAACGTCCTGCCCTCCCTCGGCGAGACCGGCGTCCTCCTCGCCACCCCCGCCGAGCTCTTCCCCGGCGTCCGCGCCACCGGCACCGACACCCCGCGCGCCGCCGCCGTGAAGGGCGCCGCCACCATGGCCGACGCCCTCGCCGCGGCCGTACGGGACCGCCAGCAGGTCCCCGAGCGCGGCGAGCCGCTGATCGTCCCCCACGAGGACGGCGACCTGGTCATCGACTGGGACATGGCCCTCGAAGCCCGCCACAAGGCCCGCGAGACCGTCCTCCCGCACAACCTCGCCCGCCCCTACTTCGTCTTCCGGATCCTCGACGCGCTCGCCGAACAGCTCGCCGACCGCATCGGCGCCGACCCCTACGGCGGCCCCAACTTCCTCGGCCCCGACGACATCGCCCTGCTCGCCAAGGGCATCGCCGCCAACCCCGACGTCCACGCCGCCATCGACACCCTCTGGCCGCCCCTCACCCCGCAGGCCTTCCTCGCGGACTACCTCGCCGAACCCACCCACCTCACGGACGACGACGCCGCCGCGATCCGCCGCGACGGCGGACCCTGGACCCCCGCCGACGTACCCCTGCTCGACGAGGCCGCCGAACTCCTCGGCGAGGACGACTCCGCGCTCCGCGCCGCCGAGGAGGCCGAACGGCAGAAGCAGATCCAGTACGCACAGGGCGTCCTCGACGTCTCCTTCGCCTCCCGCACCTACGAGTTCGAGGACAAGGAGGAGCTCGACAAGGACGCCTCCGAGGTCCTCTCCGCCCACGACATCATCGACGCCGAACGCTTCGCCGAACGCCACGAGGAGGCCGACCACCGCACGGCGGCCGAGCGGGCCGCCGCCGACCGCACCTGGGCCTTCGGCCACATCATCGTCGACGAGGCCCAGGAGCTCTCCGCCATGGCCTGGCGGCTCCTCATGCGCCGCAGCCCCAGCCGCTCCATGACCCTGGTCGGCGACCCCGCCCAGACCGGGGACCCGGCCGGCGTCGGCGCCTGGAAGAGCATCCTCGGCCCGTACGTCGAGGACCGCTGGCAGCACGTCCGCCTCGGCGTCAACTACCGCACGCCCGCCGAGATCATGGCCGTCGCCGCCGAGACCCGCCGGGCCGCCGAACCCGGCTTCGAACCGCCCCGCTCGGTGCGCTCCACCGGCGTCGAGCCCTGGGACCGGACCGTCGACGACCCGGTGAAGGAGGCCGCCGACGCGGTCGCCGCCGAACTCCGCGAGGAGGGCCGGATCGCCGTCATCGCCCCGTCCGCGTTCCACCGCGGCCTGATCGCGGCGCTCCCCGAGGCCTCGTACGGCCCCACGCCCGACCTCACCCGCCCGGTCGTCCTCCTCGACCCCCGGCAGGCGAAGGGCCTCGAATTCGACACCGTCCTCGTCGTCGACCCCGACGGCATCCGGGCGGGCGCCACGCACGGGATCAACGACCTGTACGTGGCGCTCACCAGGGCCACTCAGCGGATGGGCGTCATCAGGCCGGCCGTCACGCCGGCCTGAGCCAGACCGTCGCGAGCGGCGGCAGCGTCATCCGCACGCTCGCGTCCCGGCCGTGCCACGGCACCGACTCGGTCTTCACCGGGTCGGTGCCGACCACGTCCGAGCCGCCGTACCGCGCCGCGTCCGTGTTGAGGACCTCCGCCCAGGCCGCGCACGTGTCCGGCACCCCCAGCCGGTAGTCGTGGCGCACCACCGGCGAGAAGTTGCAGACGGCGAGCAGCGGCGAACCGCAGCCGTCGTACCGCAGGAACGCGAAGACGTTGTCGTCGGCCGCGTCCCCCACCACCCACTGGAAGCCCTCCGGAACGGTGTCCCGCTCCCAGAGCGAGGGCGTCGCCGCGTACACCGTGTTCAGGTCCCGGACGAGATCCCGCACCCCCCGGTGGTCCGCCTCCGCCCCGTACGCCGGATCGAGCAGCCACCAGTCCGGGCCGTGGTCCGCCGACCACTCCGCACCCTGCGCGAACTCCTGTCCCATGTACAGCAGCTGCTTGCCCGGGTGCGCCCACATGAAGCCCAGATAGGCGCGGTGGTTGGCCCGCTGCTGCCACCAGTCGCCCGGCATCTTCGACACCAGCGACCGCTTGCCGTGCACCACCTCGTCGTGCGAGATCGGCAGGATGTAGTTCTCGCTGTACGCGTACACCATCGAGAACGTCATCTCGTGGTGGTGGTACTTGCGGTGCACCGGCTCCTTCTGCACGTACTCGAGCGAGTCGTGCATCCAGCCCATGTTCCACTTCATGCCGAACCCCAGGCCGCCGAAGCCGCCAGGACCCACCTGGTCCGTCGCCCGCGTCACCCCGTCCCAGGCGGTCGACTCCTCGGCGAAGGTGACGACGCCGGGGCAGCGGCGGTACACGGTGGCGTTCATCTCCTGGAGGAAACGCACCGCGTCCAGGTTCTCCCGGCCGCCGAACTCGTTCGGCACCCACTCGCCGTGCTCCCGCGAGTAGTCCAGGTAGAGCATCGACGCCACCGCGTCCACCCGCAGCCCGTCGATGTGGAACTCCTGGCACCAGTACACGGCGTTGGCCACCAGGAAGTTCCGCACCTCCTTGCGGCCGTAGTCGAACTCCAGCGTCCCCCAGTCGGGGTGGTGCGAACGGCGCGGGTCCTCGTGCTCGTACAGCGGACGCCCGTCGAACTCCGCGAGCGCCCAGTCGTCCTTCGGGAAGTGCGCCGGCACCCAGTCCATCAGCACGCCGATCCCGGCCCGGTGCAGCGCGTCGACCAGGAACCTGAAGTCGTCGGGAGTGCCCATGCGGGCCGTCGGCGCGTAGAACCCGGTGACCTGGTAGCCCCACGAGCCGCCGAAGGGATGCTCGGTGACCGGCATGAACTCCACGTGCGTGAACCCGAGGTCACGGACGTACGCGGGCAGCTGCTCGGCCAGCTGGCGGTAGCCGAGCCCCGGCCGCCACGACGGCAGATGCACCTCGTACACCGAGATCGGCGCCTCGTGCGGCGGGCGGGACCCGCGCCGCTCCATCCACTCCGCGTCGTCCCAGGTGTAGTGCGAGGCGGTGACGATCGAGGCGGTGTTCGGCGGGCACTCCGTGCGGCGCGCCATCGGGTCCGCGCGGACCGTGTGCGAGCCGTCGGGCCGCGTGATGTCGTACTTGTAGACGGCGCCCTCGCCGAGGCCCGGCACGAACAGCTCCCACACGCCCGTGGAGCCCAGCGAACGCATCGGCAGCGCCGTGCCGTCCCAGTGCGTGAAGTCACCCGTGACGCGGACGCCGCGCGCGTTCGGCGCCCACACGGCGAAGCGGGTGCCGGCGACGCCCTCGTGGGTCATCGGGTGCGCGCCGAGCGCCGTCCACAGCTCCTCGTGCCGGCCCTCCCCGATGAGGTGCAGGTCCAGCTCGCCGAGGGAGGGGAGGAAGCGGTACGGGTCGTGGACGGGCATCTCGTCCCCGTCGTACCGCACCCTGAGCTCGTACGCGGGCACCTTCCGGAGCAGCGGGACGAACACCGAGAACAGTCCGTCGCCGTCGTCGTCCATCGCGAGGCGCTTGCCCTTGGTGAGGACGGCGACCTCCTTGGCCCAGGGGCGCAGCGCCCTGATGACGACCCCGCCCTTCACCGGATGCGCACCCAGCACCCCGTGGGGGTCGTGATGCTCCCCGGCGAGCAGCCGGGCCCGGTCGCCGGGGTCGAGCGGGGGCGCCTTACGGGGCGACTTGCCGGCCGTCTTGCCTGCGGATCGGGCGGTCACGGGGGTGCCTCCTGTTTGGTACGGGGGGTACGGATGCGCAACGGTGTTGCGGGCCGCGGGGAAACTCGGCCGAACGGGCGCCGTTGTGGGCGAGGCCCCGCGCCGTGTGGGCAGGCGTCCCGCAGGGCGGGACGGGTGGGCACACGGGACGGCGCGCCCAGCGGCGCCTCCGCGTCCTGCGCCTGGACCCGCACCAGCGGTGACGGTGCACGCGGGTGCGGGTTCAGGCTCGGGAGCCTCCGGCGCCGGTGAGGGCGCCGTTCCGTTGTGCCCACCCGTTCCGCCCCAGCGGAACGATTGCCCACAACGGCGAGGCGGGCGGTCACGGGGCGGCCAGGCGTTCGATGGCGGACATCGGGACCGGGAGCCAGTCCGGGCGGTGGCGGGCCTCGTACAGGACCTCGTACACCGCCTTGTCCGTCTCGTAGGCCCGGAGCAGCGCGGGGTCGGCCCGCGGGTCGACCCCCGCCGCCTCCGCGTACCCCGTGCAGTACGCCGCCCGGCACCGCGACGCCCACTCCGCGTTCCACGGCCGGTGCGTGCGGGCCGCGTAGTCGAAGGAGCGGAGCATGCCGGCGACGTCGCGGACCGTCGGCTGCGGGCTGCGCCGCTCGTCCAGCGGCTTCGCCGGTTCGCCCTCGAAGTCGATGACGGCCCAGCCGCCGTCGGAGCCGCGCAGGGTCTGCCCGAGGTGCAGGTCCCCGTGGATGCGCTGCACGGCGGCCCCGCCGCTCGCCGCGGCGAAGACGGCCCGCAGCGCCGGTACGTGCGGCAGCAGCGCGGGGACCGCCTGCGCCGCCGCGTGCAGCCGCCGGTCCATCGCGGCGGCCAGCTGCTCGGTCTCCGCGCGGGCGAGCCGCCGGGTCGGCAGGGCGGAGGCCAGCGCCAGGTGCACCTCGGCCGTCGCCCGGCCGAGGGCCCGCGCTTCCCTCGTGAACTCCCGGCCGTCCGCGAGCGCGTCGAGGGCGAGCCGCCAGCCGTCCCGGGAGTCCCGCAGATAGGGCTGCAGGACGCCGAGGGTGGAGGCTCCCGATTCGAACCAGGCGACCGGGGCGGGGACGCGTGCACAGCCGGCCCCGGCCAGGGCCAGCGGCAGCTCCAGGTCCGGGTTCGCCCCGGGACTCACCCGCCGGAAGATCTTCAGGATGAACGAATCTCCGTAGACGATGGAGGAGTTGGACTGCTCCGCGTCCAGCATCCGGGGGGCCAGGGCCGGCGGCAGGGCCGTCGTGGCGTGGAAGCGCAGCGGGCCCGTGCGGCCCGGGGTGCGCAGCCGCTCGTACAGGAGCCCCGCCAGGCGCGGGTCGCGCAGGCCCTCGTACACCGCCCGCCCGGCGAGCGGGCCCTGCCGGATCCGTCCGATCAGGGCGGGGGCGAGGCGGGGCGGCAGCTGGGTCCGTACGCCCAGGAGGAGTTGGTAGCAGTCGGCGGGTGTCCCGGCCGGGCGTCCCGGCTGTTCGACCCGTACGAGCAGATGGAGGAGACCGGGTCCCGCGCCGTCCAGGGGCAGCAGCTCGGTGGCCGCGTCCAGCGTGAATCCGGTGACCCGGCGGCCCTTGCCCGCGAACCAGCGCTGCCGTGGCAGCCATTCGTGGAGCAGGGGGGCGAGGGACGGAAGGAGGGCGTCCGGGGCCCGGGTGGTGGATGCGGTCTCCGGCATGGCATCGCGTCCTTTCCCCGGGGCGCGCAAGTGGCTTTCGTATGCGTTCAAATGCGCAGAGTGTCCCGGATGGCGGCTGTGACTGTCCGGATGTGCGGGACGTGTCGGAAAGGGAAGATCCGTATGGGCCCGGCAAGAAGGCCCGGATGGACCTGAATCGTGGCGTGGATCGTGTGTCGTTCACAGTGCCCAGAGTGGGACGGGGGAAACCGCCCCACCCCGGACGAACGGGAACTGGCTCCCGCTCAGGCCTTCTTGAGACGGAACCAGTAGAAGCCGTGACCCGCAAGGGTCAGGAGGTACGGCAGTTCGCCGATCGGCGGGAACTTCACCCCGCCGATCAGTTCCACCGGCCGCTTCCCCGCGAAGCGCCGCAGGTCCAGCTCGGTCGGCTGCGCGAACCGCGAGAAGTTGTTCACGCACAGGACCAGATCGTCGCCGTCCTCCCTCAGGAAGGCGAGCACCGCCGGGTTGGACGCCGGGAGTTCCGTGTACGTCCCCGTGCCGAAGGCCCGGTTCTGCTTACGGATCTCGATCATCCGCTTCGTCCAGTGGAGGAGCGAGGACGGCGAGGCCATGCCCGCCTCGACGTTCGTCACCTGGTAGCCGTGGACCGGGTCCATGATGGCCGGCAGGTAGAGCCGTCCCGGGTCGCAGGAGGAGAAGCCCGCGTTCCGGTCGGGGGTCCACTGCATCGGGGTCCGCACCCCGTCCCGGTCGCCGAGCCAGATGTTGTCGCCCATGCCGATCTCGTCGCCGTAGTACAGCACCGGCGAGCCGGGCAGCGAGAAGAGCAGCGCGGTGAACAGCTCCATCTGCTTGCGGTCGTTGTCGAGGAGCGGGGCGAGCCGCCGCCGGATGCCGATGTTGGCCCGCATGCGCGGGTCCTTGGCGTACTCGGCGTACATGTAGTCGCGCTCTTCGTCCGTGACCATCTCGAGCGTGAGCTCGTCGTGGTTGCGCAGGAAGATGCCCCACTGGCAGCCGGAGGGGATCTCCGGGGTCTTCGCCAGGATCTCGGAGACCGGGTAGCGCGACTCGCGCCGCACGGCCATGAAGATGCGCGGCATGACCGGGAAGTGGAAGGCCATGTGGCACTCGTCGCCGCCCGAGCGGAAGTCGCCGAAGTAGTCGACGACGTCCTCCGGCCACTGGTTGGCCTCGGCGAGCAGCACCGTGTCCGGGTAGTGGTCGTCGATCTCCTTGCGGACCCGCTTGAGGAAGGCGTGGGTGGCGGGGAGGTTCTCGCAGTTGGTGCCCTCCTGCTGGTACAGGTACGGCACCGCGTCGAGCCGGAAGCCGTCGATCCCCAGGTCGAGCCAGAACTTCAGCGCGGAGAGGATCTCCTCCTGCACGGCCGGGTTCTCGTAGTTGAGGTCCGGCTGGTGCGAGAAGAAGCGGTGCCAGTAGTACTGCTTGCGGACCGGGTCGAAGGTCCAGTTGGAGGACTCGGTGTCGACGAAGATGATCCGGGCGTCCGCGTACTGCTTGTCGTCGTCCGCCCAGACGTAGTAGTCGCCGTAGGGGCCGTCCGGGTCGCGCCGCGACTCCTGGAACCAGGGGTGCTGGTCGCTGGTGTGGTTCATGACGAAGTCGATGACCACGCGCATCCCGCGCTGGTGGGCCGCGTCGACGAACTCCACGAAGTCGGCGAGGTCGCCGAACTCGGGGAGCACCGAGGTGTAGTCGGCGACGTCGTACCCGCCGTCCCGCAGCGGGGACTTGAAGAACGGCGGCAGCCAGAGGCAGTCGACGCCCAGCCACTGGAGGTAGTCCAGCTTGGACGTGATGCCCTTCAGGTCGCCGACGCCGTCGCCGTTGCTGTCCTGGAAGGAGCGGACGAGGACCTCGTAGAACACCGCCCGCTTGAACCAGTCGGGATCGCGGTCCTTGGCGGGCGTGTCCTCGAAGGTGTCGGGGACGGGCTCGTTGACAGTCATGATGTGGGTGACCCTCCGGTCTGCGGGGACGGTCGCAGGGCGAGTACGTGCGCGGGCGTGACGCCCGGTTCCAAGCGCACGTATGCGGCCCTGCCCCAGTGATAGGTCTCGCCGGTGAGCTCGTCGCGCACCGGCACGGTCTCGTGCCAGTCGAGGCCGAGTTCCGGCATGTTCAACGAGAGTGAAGCCTCCTGGGTGTGGTGCGGGTCGAGGTTGACGACCACCAGAACGATGTTCGAACCCGAGCGCTTCGAGTACGCGATCACCTGCGGGTTGTCGGTGTCGTGGAAGGTCAGGTTCCGCAGCCGGCGCAGGGCCGGGTGGCGGCGCCTGATCCGGTTCAGTGCGGTGATCAGCGGGGTGATCGTCGCCCCCGCCCGCTCCGCCGACTCCCAGTCGCGCGGCCTGAGTTCGTACTTCTCGGAGTTCAGGTACTCCTCGCTGCCGTCCCGCAGCGGGGTGTTCTCGCACAGCTCGTAGCCGGCGTACATGCCCCAGGAGGGGGAGAGCGTCGCCGCGAGCACCGCCCGCGCCTCGAACGCGGGGCGGCCGCCCTCCTGGAGGTAGGCGTGCAGGATGTCGGGGGTGTTCACGAAGAGGTTCGGCCGCATCTGCGCCGCCGTCTCCCCGGACAGCTCGGTGAGGTACTCCGTCAGCTCCTCCTTGGTGTTGCGCCAGGTGAAGTACGTGTACGACTGCTGGAAGCCGATCGCGCCGAGCGTCCGCATCATCGCCGGCCGGGTGAACGCCTCCGCCAGGAAGATCACGTCCGGGTCGGCCCGGTTGATCTCGCCGATCACCCGCTCCCAGAACACCACCGGCTTCGTGTGCGGGTTGTCCACGCGGAAGATCCGGATGCCGTGGCCCATCCAGAACCGCAGGATCCGCACGGTCTCCGCGACGATGCCGTCCATGTCCTTGTCGAACGCGATCGGATAGATGTCCTGGTACTTCTTCGGCGGGTTCTCCGCGTACGCGATCGAACCGTCCGGCCGGTGGTGGAACCACTCCGGGTGCTTCTCCACCCACGGATGGTCCGGGGAGCACTGCAGCGCGAAGTCGAGCGCGATCTCGATCCGCAGCTCCTTCGCCCGCGCCACGAACGCGTCGAAGTCCTCGAAGGTCCCCAGGTCCGGGTGGAGCGCGTCGTGCCCGCCCTCCGGCGAACCGATCGCCCACGGCACGCCCACGTCGCTCGGCGACGCCGACAGGGAGTTGTTCGGTCCCTTGCGGTGGGTCTCGCCGATCGGGTGCACCGGCGGCAGGTACACGACGTCGAAGCCCATCGCGGCCACCGCCGGGAGCCGTTCGGCCGCGGTGCGGAAGTTCCCCGGGACCGTACGCCCCTTCACCTTCCGCACGCCCTCCGAGCGCGGGAAGAACTCGTACCAGGAGCCGAACAGGGCCCGCTCCCGCTCCACCTGCAGCGGCAACGCGGGGGAGGAGGAGAGCAGTTCGCGCAGCGGATGGCGGTCCAGGGCCTCGACGACCCGCGGGGCGAGCGCCGCCGCGAGCCGCACGGCCGCCGGGCGCGAGCCGTCGCGCAGCGCGTCCGCCGCGGCGAGCACGGCCTCCCGGCCGCCGCCCTTCTTCGGGACGCCCTTCGCGGCCCGCTCGTGCAGCTCGGCGCCCTCGGTGAGGACCAGTTCGGAGTCGATGCCGGCCGGGATCTTGATCCTCGCCGTGTGGCGCCAGGTGGCCACCGGGTCGCTCCAGGCCTCCACGGTGTACGTCCAGAGGCCCTCGGTGTCCGGGGTGACCTCGGCACCCCAACGGTCGGTGCCCGGGGCCAGTTCGCGCATCGGCGTCCAGGGGCCGGGGCGGCCCGACGGGCCGCGCAGCACGACATTGGCGGCGACCGCGTCGTGGCCCTCGCGGAAGACGGTGGCCGTCACCTCGAAGGTCTCTCCGGCCACCGCCTTCGCGGGGCGCCGGCCGCAGTCGACCAGCGGGCGGACGTCCAGTACGGGAATGCGTCCCATGAGCGGATTCACAGCATCACCTGACGGGTTACGGGGGTGCGGGTGGTGGTGCGCTCTTTCTAGCTCCGTCGACGGCCGGCGGGTTGCGGGCATGACGGCTCCTGTCCGCGTTCACTCGAATGGCGGGTCCAGAGGGATGAACAGGAACGAACGAAGGGCTCGGGGAGACGGGTTCGGGGGTGTACCGGTGGAGCCTTCCCACGGTTCTCGGGTGGGCAATCCGGCGCTTTGTTAACTACTAGGGCGTAGCCGACCCGGCAAGCGCTCCGCCCGGACAAGAAAGAAGCCCCGCCTTTGTGGGGCGGGGCTCGATCTGCGGTCCGGCGTCAGAGGCGCGGCGAGGTGTCCGGGGTCTCCGTGTCCGAGGACCACACCTGCCAGGGCTGACGGGACACCCACTCCTCCACGGGGGCCGGGTCCAGGCCGAGGACCTCCGACGACACCCCGTCGTCGTCCGTCATCAGGAGCGGATCCGCGCCGCTCGCCATGTAGTGGTAGATCCCCGCCACTCCGGCCGCCGTCTCCGGGCCGAGCAGCTCCGCCAGGCCCCGCTCGAACACGGCCGGATCCAGCTCCTCGTACCGCACCGACCGGCCGAGCCCCCGGCCGAAGGCCGCCGCGAGCTCACGGCCCGTCAGGGCGCGCTCGCCGCCGATGTCGAAGGTCCGGCCCTCCAGGCCCTCCCGGGTGAGCGCCGCGAGCGCCGCCTCCGCCAGACCCCGGTGCGACAGCCACGCCGTGCGCGCCGACTCCGGCAGCGGGTAGGCGAGGACCCCCTCCTCGACCAGGGTGGGACCGTTCCACGGCGAGAACAGGTTGTCCAGGTACACCGGCGGCCTGACCACGACGAGCGGCACCCCGCTGTCCCGCAGCACCCGCTCCGCGA